>QHWY01000222.1 GCA_003223875.1 Acidobacteriota bacterium
AAAAAAGCCGCGAAGCCACCTTAGCCCGCGCAGACGGGGTGGTGTTAGTCAACCCACCGATAATTCGATGTTGAACCAACCACCCCGTCCGCGCCCATCAAAGGAATGGGACCATTTTCTTGAAGGCGCGGCCACCCCTCCTTTGCCAAGGAGGGGAATGTTGCTCGTTTAAATCTCGTTCCTCTCCTGGAACTGGCCGTGCCCCGGCTACCCGCTTAGGAGGAGTGTTATTTGCTTGTCCCGATGTCGTTCAGCAGCGGGATATCTTTTGGCGCTTTAGCGGCCGGCAACGATTTCAAATAGGCATAGATGTCTGTCAATTCCCGGTCGGAGAGGATCTTCTCAGTAAACGCGGGCATGCTGCCGGCCGGCTGGCGGACATAGCGCGTCAAGCCCTGAAGGTTCAGCGCCGTTTGCGCGATGCGAGCGCCGTCGCGGCCACCCTGGCCGGACGTGCCGTGGCAATAGTAGCAGTTGTGCTTCATGAACAGGCGCTTGCCTTCTTGAGCATTGCCGTTGGCCTGGCCGAAGCTCGACACAGCCAGGCAGCGCACGATCAGCATCACGTAAAGAACTCTTTTCATGCGTTACCTCGGCTGAGAAACGACATCGACTAGAGCCGGTTCGCCGCGCTTGACCACCTCGATCGCTTTCTTGAGCGCAGGCCCCAGCTCTGCCGGATTTTCAATCGGTCCGACGCTAAACATTCCGTACGCCTTGGCCATCGTGGCATAGTCGATGTTGGGATCTGTTATCGCATTCCCGATATCGACGCGGGTCACATCGCGCTGGGCGCGGGCCGCCATGTCTGCAACGAACATGCGCTCCTGGTGGTACGCGCGATTGTTGTGAATGATCGATAGAAGCGGGATGTGATGATGGACAGCCGTCCACAAAACACTCGGGGCATAATTCAGATCGCCGTCGGATTGGATGTTGAGGGTCAAACGGCCGTATTTGCGATTCGCCAGAGCGGCTCCGACAGCTGCCGGCGCGCCGTATCCGATACCGTAGGCTCCGTGCCCGCCGATGAACTGATAGTGTTTCGTGAAATTCCACAACCGCGTCGGCCACCAGCTTTGGAAGACAACATCGGAGACCAAGGACCAATCGTCGTTCTTGATCACATTCCACAACTCGGCCGACATCCGTGCGGTCGTAATCGGGCTAGAGTCCCAGCCCCAGGCAGCCTGCTGCAAGTCCTGTTCATGAATCCGCTTCGCTACCTCTGCGTACCGCGCGGCGCGCTGCTCGAAAATTCGTTTGCGGTCCGGAGTTATCAAGCGTTTGCACGCTTCAATGAGCGAGGGCAGCGTAGCTTCGGCATCAGCGGCGACGGCAATATCGGCTTCACTGTACTGTCCGAAATCTTGATAGTTACTCTTCATGAGCAGATCCATCGAGGAGATGGTAATCAGTTTTGCGCCTTGCTTCGTGAGAGGCCGAATCTCCATTCCCATACGATTCAGCGGCGTTTGTTCGTGCGTCACATTCCAGAAGTCGGGAACTTCGAGGCCTAAGACAACGTCGGCCGATGCGAGATTGCCGCTACCGTATAAGGGATGACGTGTTGGGAAATTCATTCGCTGCCTGCGGTCCATCACCGGTGCCTGAAGCAGTTCCGCAAGCTCGACCAGCAACTGCAAACCTTTCGGGGTACGCGCCGAACGAGCAGCAACAATCAGCGGGTTTTCAGCTGCGACGAGAATCTTTGCGATTTCTCCAACCGCTGCCGCGTCGCCCGCCGGAGGTGTGGTCTGTGAAAGTTTGGGGATATGCAAGCGCCGGCGATCTTCCTCGGAAACCGGTTCTTCCTGAAGGATACCGTCGGCCACCATAACCACGGGGCCCATTGGCGGAGTCGTCGCAATCTTGTAGGCGCGCACTACAGATTCGGCAAATTGCCGAAGCGAAATAGGCGAATCGTCCCATTTGGTGTAATCGCGGACCATGGCGGCGGGGTCCTGAACGGCATGTGTCCATTCGACGTCGCTCCGGCGCCAGGCGCCGTCGGCAATGTTGCCGATGACAATGTAGACCGGAACGCGGTCCGCATAAGCATTGTAGATCGCCATCGAGGCGTGCTGTAATCCGACGGTGCCATGCGCCATGATCATCATGGGTTTGCCTTCGATCTTCGCGTACCCATGTGCCATTGCGACGGAGGATTCTTCGTGACAGCATGTGAGCAATTCGGGGGCTTTGTTGCCGCCATAGTTGATAATGGATTCGTGCAGCGCGCGGAAAGTCGACCCGGGATTGGCTGCAACATAATCGAAGCCGAGCGACTTGATAACGTCCAGCATGAAGTCCGATCCCGGCCGATCCGTGGTATACACATCGGCGCGTGGCGGAGGCGGACTGGTTTCTGCAGCAACCAAGCCAGGACCAGGCAGTGGTGTTACAACCCGAGCCTGCGGAGCTTGCGCGGCCGCGGCTGCCGGTTCTGCTGCAACGGCCGGCCCAACGCCTGGCCCAACGCCTGGCCCAACGAGTGCGGCGGCTCCGGCTGCGGCGCCTTTCAGGAATCGGCGGCGATTGATCGAACCTTTTTTTGAGCTCGGCATGATGCACAATCTCCTTTGCTGGGATGGAGAGCATTCTACATGAAGTCGAATCGTCGGCCAATCTGGTTAACTGCGACGATCGTTGGTTTGATCGTGCTCCTCTGGGCGCTATACGTCATTGCGGATCCGGAAAAACGAAACCTCGATTCTGTGGCGCGCGCCGCGACTCCAGGCGCGTTTGCGATGCTCAGCGATGGTTATACCCACTATGAACTAGGCGGGCCAGCGAGCGAAGAGGGCCGCCTCGTGGTGCTGGCCGCCGGCTTCAGCGTTCCGTACTACATTTGGGACCCGACCTTCAATGCACTGACGACAGCCGGATTCCGCGTGCTCCGTTATGACTATTACGGGCGTGGGTACTCGGACCGACCCTCGATTCCCTTTAATGACGAGATGTACGTCCGGCAGCTCGATGAGCTGTTAAAACATTTACGGATCAGGGCGCCCGTGGATCTTACTGGAATATCGTTTGGGGGTTCCTTCATTACCAGCTTTGCCGATAAGTATCCCGATCGCGTTCGGTCATTGATTTATTTTGATCCTTCGGTGCGCCGGCCGTATCCGTTGTCGTTGCTAGAACATGTGCCTCCCGTTTGGAATTATCTGACGGTTCTGCTCGACGAGCGTTTTTGGGCAGACGATCAAATGTCGGATTTTCTCCATCCCGAACGATTTCCCGACTGGCCGAAACGCTATCAGGAACAAATGCAGTTCAAAGGTTTTCGCCGATCACGACTTTTGGAAATTCGGAGTAACACCGATGTCGATCAGAGCGAACAACTCAAGCGGGTCGGCGAGCACCCTCGGCCCGTACTCGTGATTTGGGGGAAACAAGATAGGACCGTTCCCTTCGACGAGAGCGAATTTTTGATGGAAAGCCTACCCCACGGGAGGCTGGTGGCTGTGGAAGGTTCAGGTCACCTGCCACAATGGGAACAGCCGGACATTGTGCACAGGGAATTGATCACATTCTTACGAGAGTAGAGGCAAAATTTTGAAATTGGACGAAGCCTTCGTCCAATTTCAAAATTCTTATTGGTTCGTCGCGCTTTCCCGTTTGACGCTTTTCGCGTGAACCTCGACCCGTGCCACATCGGACCAGCCACCCTGGCCGTGTCCGCTTCCCGGCATCAGATCGGCGAATCCGATTTCATCGACTCGGCTCAGATCGGGTTTCTCGACCCAATCACCCACTGTAACCAGGCGCGCCGGATCGAGCTTACGCCACCGCAGCTCCGAGACCGCGATGTCGCTCTCCAGCCAATCGACCGTTGACCCTTCGGCACGGTTGGCCACCAACATCGTGCCGTCGGCCAACTTTACGATCGGACGGACCTGATGATAGCCGGAAACCTTCGTCACCATCTTGATTCGCGCCAGCCCGGTCAAGTCGCCCATATTATTCTTGTCGCGGAAAGTAAAACCGCATGGCGTTGTACACATGCCTGTCCAGAGATGAATCGGATTGTTTTCATCGGTGGCGCTGCCCGTCATCAAGATCTCTTTTCCGGTCGGTCCGATGAGTTTCAATTCAAGATTCGGATTGGACAAAGCGTTTGGTATGTCCACCGGATGCTCGCCCCCTGCGGGCGTTTGCTTCCATTCTTCACGGAAGAACAGCGGCGCACGCGTGACGCGAGGCGCTGCGCCCCGCTGACCGGCCTGTCCGCGTTCTTGCGCCCATGCGCTGTGGGCCGCAATTAATACAATGAAGCACGTTACCGTTGAGACGATCACATTCCGTCGTGGCATGTTCAGCCTCCTCCGATTTTGATCCAGCAAGACGGCTTTGCACAAAAAATCCTGGGCGGTCATAGACCGCCCCTACAGCTTGGGGTGCGCAACTGTAGGGGCGCTCTATGAGCGCCCACGATGTATTTTTTGTGCAAAGCCCAGCAAGACCCTGCCAGTATATGCATTCTGCTTCCTGAATGGGAAAGAAATGAAACATCCTATCGGTCGCTGCTCTTTTTCTCCGGCCGAAACGCGCAGCCTTTCTTTAACTGCCGCAGGCACTTAGCTGTTTATCTTACGAACTGGAACGTCTCCTGCATTTTGCGCTAACCCGAAAGGCGAAGTCAGCCGATACAGCATTGGGAACAAGCTGTATGGCAAATGATAAACGGAACGCGCTTCGCACCAATCAGGCTGGGTTTTCGTTGCTGGAAGTTATGTCTGTCGCTCTTATTTCGATGATCATCACGATGACCGCGCTGCCTAACATGATCAATGCAATTGGAAATATACGGATGCGTTCCAGCATGACGAGCTTGGCTGGCGTCTTGCAAAATTGCCGGATTCTTGCCGTGAAACAGAACAAAGCAATGACAACGCATTTTGTGGCCAGGGCCTACGGCTCCTCGTCCGGTGTGATCGCGTATGTCAAGCTAGCAATCGACAGTAGTGACCTTGGTACGGGCGATTCCCAGGTCCAACTGGAAGCACCTGTCACGCGCGTAACGGCGCCATCGGGTCCTGGTGCTCCTCCTACGCTCGACGTCAGCCAACTGTCGTTTACACCGCAGACCGGCGATCCCACGTTTAATCCCACCGGACTGCCCTGTGCTTATTCCGGTGGAAATTGCCCGAATGGCGGATTCATCTATTACTTTCACGATGCGCGCGCCGCTGCTCAGATGGGGTGGGCCGCGCTTTCGATTTCTCCAGCAGGCCGTTTGAAAAAGTGGTACTGGAGCGGTTCTGCCTGGACGGACTGATTTTTCGTCGTCGACTCCTCGGTTCCTCAGGCCCTCGTAAGAGGGCCTTTTTTTTGTTCCGTTCCACATTTTTCCATTGCAAATGATCGGGTTATTCATGTAAGTAAGTGCTTACTTACCTATGAAGCGTCTGTTACTGCTATTGATCGTTGGCGGGGCTGTCGGAGCCTACTACTCGATGCTGCGGGCGCCGGGCCCGCTCGTCTTGACAGGAATCGTGACCACCGAGGATGTCATTGTTGGACCGCAGGTCGGCGGACAAATCGGCCAGTTATTGGTGAAGGAAGGCGACCAGGTCGGACGCAATCAGCTGATCGCCGTTATGGCAACGGCTGAATTGGAGGCCGACCGGGCGTATTACGCGCACACGGCCGAAAGCATCCAGTCGCAAGTCGGGGAAAATGAAGCCGCACTGCGGTACGAGCAGCGACAGACCGAAGATCAGATTCAGCAGGCACAAGCAGCGCTCGAGACGGCCGTGGCTCAAAAGAAACAGGCGGAAGCCGAGCTGGAGAATGCGCGGATTGTCCTGGATCGAACGCAGAAATTATCCGCTGAAGGAGTGGCTCCGGTCCAGCAATTCGATCAGGCGCGGACCACAAACGATGCGGCGAAGGCCCGGCTCGAGGCTGCCGAGAAGCAGGTCGAGGTTCAACGTGCCGCTGTGGCGGTTGCGAACGCCAACGCCGAGCATGTGAGAGTTCAGCAGAATCGTGTTCGCACGTCCGAGCGGCAGCGTGAAGCGGCCGCCGCACAGCGAAAGCGAGCCGACGTCCGGCTCTCCTACTCCGAAGTTCGGGCTCCGGTTGATGGCATCGTCGACGTCCGTGCGGCGCGTGAAGGGGAAGTCATCACTGCCGGCCAGCCCATCGTGACCCTGATCAATCCGGATGATCTCTGGGTGCGAGCCGACATCGAAGAAACATATATCGATCGAATCCGGCTGGGCGATCAGTTAAAAGTCCGACTTCCCTCGGGTGACCAACGCATGGGAAGTGTTTTTTATCGTGCCCTGGATGCGGGCTTTGCGACCCAACGCGATGTGAGCCGCACAAAGCGCGACATCAAAACATTCGAGGTCCGATTGCGCGTCGACAATCGAGATCGGCGGCTGGCGGTCGGCATGACCACGTACGTCGAACTGCCGATCCAGTGATCCCGATGAGCGACATCGACGTTAACCAAATCACGAAACGTTTTGGGGACTTTACCGCGGTCGACGGAATTTCCTTCTCCGTCGAGCACGGCGAAATCTTTGCGCTGCTCGGACCGAACGGCGCCGGCAAGTCCACGCTGATCCGGATGCTGACGACGCTGCTTCCGCCGACATCGGGCAGTGCGACGATTTGCGGCCACGACGTCCTGAAGCAAGCGGATGCCGTCCGGCGTCTGATTGGCGTCATTCCGCAGGCCATGACGAGCGATATGGAGCTAAGCATCGAAGAAAATCTTTTAATCTACGCGAAGCTCTACGGCGTTCCGCGCGAGCGCCGCCGGCGATTGATGGCCGAGCTGATCGAAGCCGTCGAGTTGACGAAGTGGAAAGACAAACCGGTCAAGAATCTTTCCGGAGGAATGCGCCGTCGCGTCGAAATTGCTCGCGGACTGGTTCACGAGCCCCGAGTTTTCTTTTTGGATGAACCGACGACAGGCCTCGATCCGGTTTCGCGAGTTGCCGTCTGGGAAATGCTCCGGCAACTGAAAGAAAACCGCGACCTGACGGTTCTTATCACAACGCACTACATGGATGAAGCCGACAAGCTTTGCGATCGGATCGCGATCGTCGACCACGGCAAGCTCGTTGCCCTCGATTCGCCGATGAAGTTGAAGGCGTCGATATCCGGTTCCAACATCCTTGAAGTGAGTTTTTCGATGACGCCGGCAGGTTGGGAAGACCGCCTGAGGGCGCTGCCGGATGTTGAAACCGTATCAGGTCACGATAACGTTTTTCGTGTGGCGACACGCAACGGCCCGGCGACGACAATGGCGCTGCTGGAGGCTGCCGCTCAGATCAACCTGCCCGTGCATTCTCTCTCCGTGCAGAGCACGACATTGGACGACGTTTTTGTCCACTATACGGGCCGCCAGCTCCGCGACGCGCTGCAGGAAGCGTCGCCCAGAGAGAGTTCATTCGTGATCCGCAGGGGCTAACCATGTATAGGATGTTGGCGATTCTAGAGCGCGAGATGCGGCGATTCCGGCGAAGCCCTGCCCTCATCATGATGTCGTTAGTTATGCCCATCGCGCAGTTGGTCGTTCTCGGTTATGCGTTTGGTGGCCAGGTGCGGAACCTGAAGCTCGGTGTCGTGAATCAGGACCATCGGTTGCCGTCGGTCAAACTGCGCGAACTGTGTCTGGCTGTGACGGCGAACGCCCGAACATTCGAGACGATTGACTACAGCGATGCCGGTGAAGCGCTCGCCGATTTGCGCAGCGGCAAGATCAATGGCGTGCTGACCATACCCGCGGGTTTTTCACAGCGCGTGATCGACAAAAATGATCCGAGAGTGGCCCTCATTGAGGACAACACGGATGGATTCCGAGCTTCGGCCATGGTCGCCTCAGTTACAGGCTTGATGGCTGCCTACAATCAGCCAGGGTTTGAAAGGCATCTCGCGACGGAGCCGAGACTGGATGTCGTTGAGGTCTATCCATACGTTCCTTACGTGCAGTACTTATTGCCGGGTTCGACAGTGATGTCGATATTCATGATGGTCATGATTGGCGGCGGCATCATTTTCATCGATGATAAAGCTCGAGGACTGCACGAGGGTTACCTTGTCACACCAATCACCAAATTGGAATTGATCTCTGGTTTTAACCTGTCGGGCACATTGAAGGCTGTCATGGCGGGGTGCGTGCTAATGACGATCGGCGCGATCATTGCCGGAATTCCGAATCCTTTCGAACCGCTAAGGATGTTGAGAGTATTTACGGTGATCGTCGTCGCGTCACTCGCGCTCGTCAGCATGATGTTCTTGCTGATGGTGCGTGTCAGCGACCCTCTGCTGCCGCGCGCCATGTTTGGCATCCTGAATACGTTTCTCTTTTTTCCCAGCGGCGCGGTTTACCCGCAGGAGGCATTTCCGGGATGGATGCAGGTGATAGCGAAAGTCGATCCGATGACTTACATTGTGCACGCGCTGAAGAACCTGATGCTGAAGAACACGACGTTCGGCGCGATCGCATTTGATCTGGTATACCTGCTCGTCTTTACAGCCGTTGCGATGACCGCCGCAACGTTGCTCTTCAAACGGACTTTGTAAGAAGTGGAAAATCCCCTCCTAACTCCTGAGGAACTACGTTTGGGGAGGCTATTCCCCTCCTCAGCTGAGGCAGCTGAGGAGGGGTGGCTGCGCGGTCAAAAAAGCCGCGAAGCCACCTTAGCCCGCGCAGACGGGGTGGTGTTGGTCAACCCACCGATAATTCGATGTTGAACCAACCACCCCGTCCGCGCCCATCAAAGGAATGGGACCATTTTCTTGAA
>QHWY01000223.1 GCA_003223875.1 Acidobacteriota bacterium
TCACGCAACGAACTACATTGTGCGCAGTAGAAGTGTCTGGTCCTGTCCGGATTACCCATCCCTTTCATCCACTCTTCGGTAAGGAGATCGATTTCGTCGCTCGACAGCAACGATGGGGTGAAGACCGCGTGGTCTACCGTGGCACAGATGGGCATCTGGTGTGGCTGCCAACCCACTGGACCAGCGTCGAGGAGCAAGATCCGGTTGTCATCGTTTCGAGCGGACGATCGTATTTTCGCGCTGCCGATCTAATCGATTTAGCGGCGTTGGTTGTGACGCTGCGCGCGACGGAGGCAGACGCCGATGTGTAAAGTCAATTACGCCTTTATTGTTAAGCTGATTATGCCGTTAATATTGTTACCGGCGGTTGTGACGGGCAGTGGTGTTTGGTTAATTAACGCGGTGATTGGCGGAATAAACAGTCGCTCCACCGCGAGTGACGGCGTAATGGCATTGACAATGCGGCGTAATTGTGTTTACATGACGCCCGATGGCCAAACGCAAAATGCCCGACCCCAAAATCAAGGAGCTGCGGCAACGCGGATGCCTGAATCCGCACCCGGAGAAGGTGAACGATCCGCTGTTCTCGGAGTCGGTCTTTTTCGACGCGCGCGATCTGGTTCAGGTGAAGTACGAGATGGTCCGCCGCGTCGAAACCGATCGTCAGACGGTCAGCGACAGTGCCGCTGCTTTCGGCTTTTCACGTCCTTCTTTTTATCAGGCGCAAAGCTCGCTGGAGTCCGGAGGTTTAGCGGCTTTGGTTCCTCAGAAGCCCGGGCCACGGCGCGCTCACAAGTTGAGTCCGGAGGTGATGGGCTTTATCGAAAAGCTGCAATCGGAAGATCCATCGTTGAAGGCATCCGCGCTGGCCCGGCGGATACGAGAGCGTTTTGGACTCAAGGTCCATCCACGAAGCATCGAACGGGGATTGGTGCGGCAGGAAAAAAAACGTCTGTGATCGATACGGGAACTGGGCTGAAAGAAGCCTACGAGCAACTGCGCCATCATGTGTTGGCTGCTTTGCCGGGAAGCGGGCACTTCGGTCTGGCGCTGCTATTGAGGGAAGGCGTTGCCGCCTGGATCGAACGTTGCGCCGGAGCGCCATCTCAGTCATTCACGTCTCCGAGCCAGCCGCTGTCGCCCATTGTCACCCCAACACTTCAGGCTGGCATCGTTCAAATTCTGGCCAGTATCGCCCTGAGCCGAACACAGGAGATGCACTGATGAACACGGAGTCTCACCAGAAGGTTGCCGCGACGCACCTCAAGCGGAATGCCTATTTGTACGTGCGTCAATCGACGGTGCGGCAGGTCTTCGAGAATACGGAAAGCACGCAACGGCAATATGCGCTCCGGCAGCGTGCCATCGCGCTCGGATGGCCGGAAGGACAAATTATCGTTATCGATTCCGATCTCGGCCAATCGGGGGCTTCGGCTGTGGACCGCGAAGGTTTTCAGAAGCTCGTCGCTGAAGTCGGCATGGGCCGCGCCGGCATTGTGCTGGGATTGGAAGTCTCGCGACTGGCGCGCAACTCGGCCGACTGGCATCGGCTGCTGGAAATTTGCGCGCTGACGGACACGCTCATTTTGGATGAAGACGGCGTCTACGATCCCGCGCACTTCAACGATCGTTTGCTGCTCGGCCTGAAGGGAACTATGAGTGAGGCCGAACTTCACGTTATTCGGGCGCGCTTACGCGGCGGGATTCTCAATAAAGCCCGGCGCGGTGAATTGCGATGTCCGCTGCCGGTGGGGCTCATTTACGATGCTGCTGGACGCATCATGCTGGATCCGGATAAGCAGGTCCAAGAAACCGTCCGGCTCTTGTTTCAGACGTTCACTCGAACCGGCTCATTGAATGCGACGGCGAAATACTTTCGCCACGAACATCTGCTGTTCCCGACCCGCGTCGCTTCCGGCGCCCACAAAGGTGAACTGGTTTGGACAGCGCTGTCGTTGCGCCGCGCCTGCACGGCATTGCACAATCCCTGGTACGCGGGCGCCTACGCCTTTGGCCGGGGCCGCTGGCGCAAACAGCCCGATGGCCGCTACCGGCATGAACGTCTGCCACAAGAACAATGGTGCGTCTTGATTCGCGATGCACATCCGGCATACATCTCTTGGCAAGAATACGAAGATAACCAGCAGCGACTCCAGGAGTCAGCTCGCAGGCTGGGTGGTTTTCAGCGCAACGCCGGTCCCGCCCGAGAAGGTCCCGCGCTATTGCAAGGAAAGGCCGTCTGTGGTCTCTGCGGCAGCCGCATGAATGTCCACTACAACGTACGCAAAAACGGCATGATCCCAAACTATGTCTGCCTAGGTCGCGGCCGGCTTTTCCGTGATCCGCTTTGCCAAAGTATTTTGGGAACCGGCATCGATGCCGCCATCGGCCAACTCCTCATCGACGCCGTCACGCCAATGGCCCTGGAACTCGCTCTGGCCGTCCAGCAGGAGATTACCTCTCGTTTGGATGAGGCCGATCGCCTACGCTATCGCCAGGTCGAGCGCGCACAATACGAGGCCGACGCCGCACGTCAGCGTTATATGCACGTCGATCCGGCGAATCGTCTTGTGGCCGATGCTTTGGAAGCCGATTGGAATCTCAAACTGCGTGCCCTCGCCGATGCCCAGCAAGAGTATCAACAGCGACGCGCCGCGGACCGGCTCATCATCGACGACCAAGAACGTCAGCGCATTCTCGCCCTCGCCACCGATTTTCCGGCCGTCTGGCGCGATCCCAACACACCTCACCGCGAGCGCAAGCGCATGCTCGCGCTCTTAATCGAGGACGTTACTCTTATCAAACAACGTGAAGTCACCGTGGCTGTCCGGTTCCGTGGCGGCGCCACGACGACTTTAACCGTTCCTCGCCCGCTCACCGCTCAACAGTTGCGAGCCACTCATGAAGACGTGCGCCAGCACCTCGATCTCCTATTGAACGAGTACACCGACGCGCAGGTTGCCCGCATTCTCAACGAGCGCGGCATGCGTACTGGTGTTGGTGAGGCTTTCGATACCGTGAGTGTGAAATGGGTCCGCCATTCAGCCAAAATCAGAAGTCTCAAAGAACGCCTACTTGAGGAGGGATGGCTCACTGTGAAAGAAGTCTCGGCTAGACTCGGAATCAGCCGCGATGCGATCAACAAGCGCCGCGTTCAAGGAAAGCTCAAGGCGCGCATCTGCAATGACCACGGCCAATGGCTATACTGGCTGCCGGAACCCACGGCAGTTTCAAACGAGGAAGCAACAAACATCAGTTCCACTGCGGGAGATGCAGTATGAAAACCGTTCCTTCCTGGTGGACGTTCTCCAATGCGAAATCTACGGCGGCGCGATGAAAATTCTCGCGGCCATCCATCCACCGGATACGACCCAAAGAATTCTGGAGTGTCTCCGACTGCCGACTCGTCCTCCACCACTCGCACCCGCCGTCTCGGATGTGACGCTGCCAATCGACTAATTCTGACCCCAGAGTCGACCCACGAGCAATCCGTGTCTCTACAGGAAGCCGCTCCTGCTTGAATTCGTCGCGCGTCCGGAACATTGTGCCTTAAATTCCACGTCCGCAGGGTTGACATAAACTCTCATATGTGACATTCCACCCCGGTCATGCGGGCGGTTACCTTACCATGCCGCGCTTGTTTTGACTATCCTCTCACGAACGGCTCCGGTATCGGCGAAGACTTGCCAGAGCGCAATTCCTGTCGACCCGACCACGGCCAACCACGCCGCAGGCGTCTCCCAGCCGTTCGCTGCATCAACTCGGCCATCACTGGCGACAGTACCGCCCGCTCTTCCGAAGACGGCGACAGCGGTTTCATCTTCCAGTACCCGGTCTATTTTGATCCAGTAGTCGGGAATCATGGCGAGATACGACTGCCACGCCTCCTGCATCGCGTCACGTCCTTTCATGGAGCGTCCGAGAGCATCAATGAACGTGTGTTCTTCCGCCATCAATGCGCAGATGCCGTCCACATCATGGGCATTGATACGGTCGATGAATGCAGAGACGACTTCTCGTTTGTTCATATCCTGCGTTTTAATTTGGATGCCAGCGAAACCATAAGTAAAGCACTCCGCCGATCACGGTTATGCAGGCGAGCACAAAGTGCCAGTTCTTTTTCAAGTGTTTGAAAGCTAGGTAATCCTGACGACCGAATGCCATAAATCAATCCTCTGAATGGCGGCAGTCTGTGTAGACCGTCGTCAACACTCAGCCTCCCGAAACTCCGGAAGGTACTTCACCGTCCCGGCCACTCCTTCCAAAGCTCCGTCATGCAGCGGCAACACCATAAACTCGTCATGAATACCGTATTCATTCTGGAGACCGAAGTCCGCCGCTCGCACAAATCCAAAGCGGGAATAGTAGGCCGGGTCACCTATCAGGACCACCGCGTGATAGCCAGCTTGTTTGCACCGCTCCAATCCTTCGCGGATCAGTGCTGAGCCGATCCCTTTCCTCTGAAACTCAGGCAGTATTCCAACAGGGGCCAATCCAACCGCCTTGAAGGTATCCGGTGAGTTGGCGATGGTCACTCGGGAGAAGAGGATATGACCAACCACTCTGCCTTCGCTTACGGCGACGAGGGTGATGAGGGCCTTCTTCCTTTCG
Source organism: Acidobacteriota bacterium (assembly GCA_003223875.1). GTDB lineage: Bacteria > Acidobacteriota > Terriglobia > 20CM-2-55-15 > 20CM-2-55-15 > 20CM-2-55-15. The sequence goes on from QHWY01000223.1 coordinate 4,612, forward strand.
GAAATCAACTGGACGAGCTTGGCTTCAACTGGACCGCCAAACGCTACAAGATGGACTCTACCGAGTGCGGTGCTGTCCTCCGGCCTGGCTTGGCGTATTTCGATGATGATTTTGCTCATTTCTGCTGGTTCGTTGATTGTATTCCGCTCTTCGCCACGTCGCACGAATTGAAAGGTGCACCAAATTACTTGCACCGGCACTCATTTATTCACTATTCTTGAATAAATGACCAAGCGAGACCAACTCGGCAATTTTGAACTGATGGTGATGTTGACGCTCATCCGTCTTGGAGAGAATGCCTACGGCGTACCTATTTCCGAGGAACTTGAAAAGCGCACGGGTCGTGACGTGGCAATTGGCAGCGTATACGCGGCACTGGAGCGGCTTGAAGATAAAGGCTTCGTCACCTCCGAGCTTGGCGAAGCAACGCCGGAGCGCGGTGGACGGGCGAAGCGATATTTCCGAGTAACGGGAAGAGGGCTGAAGGAAGTCCGGGAGACGCAACGAGCGCTAGTGAAGCTGTGGCATGGTCTGCCCGAATTGGAAGGAGGCAAGGTATGAGATTAACTCAGCCGCCCGCAGTCGCAACATGGTTGCTGCGGCAGTTCGGATGCAGCCCACGAAACGAGGCCATTCTCGGTGATCTCATGGAACAGTTCGCGCATGGCCGGTCGCGCCTATGGTATTGGCGGCAGACGTTGATCGCGCTCATCGTGGGCTCTCTTCGAGGCGTGTGGGAAGAGAAAGCTAGAGCTTTGGGGGCAATCGCAACGGGGTGGATCATTCTGGTGCTTTATAGCTTAATGTTTGCTGGCCCTCTCCTCCACTTCATCGAGTTTGAATCGAGCCCCAATTTGGCCTTCGCCCAGTATCTCTTCAGCCGAGTCTTACCGCGCAATTGGATGATCTTTTACTACTGGTTCCAACCCGCTCTTTTCGCCTTCGTTTTCGCGCTACTGGGGTGTGTTGTTGGTGCATTTAGTGGCAGGGTTGTCGCGAAGTTCCAACCGTCAGCACCTATTCCAATAGTTACCCTTTATGCTGCTTCCGTGTGCGGTTATCAATTTTGTCGAATTAGTTTTGCAATTATGAAGTGGGGCCTTCCGTTCGTTTATCCAGGGCATGAAGTGCGGGGCTTATTTATGTTCCTGGTCCACCAAATAGCGTGGGCGACGATTATCGCCAGCATACTTTTCGGCGGTGGACTCCTGAAAGCCCGCGTCGAGAATAGTTCGCACGCACAATACCCAACTGATTAATAAGTCAGCCATCAATTGTATCGACGGGGACTATATAAGAAGTAAACTTGACGCTATCTCACTTTAGGATGTGGAGATATGAAAAGAGCGGCGGTCATTGCACTGGGCTTGTTCTGCGGCGGCATCGCTATTGCACAGGATTCGCTGACGATCAATCAGTCCATTGAGCGTGAGATTGAACCGGGCACGGCGCACTCCTATACGATTCAGCTCAATTCGGGCGACTATGTGGCAGGTTGGATCGACCAGCAGGGCATCACCGTGCTTGCTGTTGCCTTTCTACCGGATGGGTCACGCTTACGGGCGTTTGGAGGACCGCGAGAAGGTAAGCGTCAGTTCGCCTTCATCGCGGATGGGGCAGGGATATACCGGCTCGAAGTCAGGACGCCCACATCAGCCGAGTCGGCTCAAGACGGAGTGGAATTACCGGCAAGAGGTAAGTACGAACTAAGGATCACCGAGAAGCTCTCGTTAGACGAGCGTTTGAAGCCTTTACCCCATCAGGACAAATATTCCAGCCCCGCAATTGACGCATTGCGAAAACAGTTCGCCGCGGGTGACAAGAGTACGGCGTCGTTCTGGCGGCAAGCGGCACAATCAGGGACGCCCTTGGTCGAGCCTATCGATAAAGATGAAAAATACGTTCTGGTGACGTTTTTGTGGCGAGGCAATCGCGATACGCGCAATGTCGTCGTTGTCGGCTCATTCGAAACAAAACCAATGACAGACTATGTGATGACGCAGTTGGCTGACAGTGACGTATGGTACTTGACGGTAAAGCTGCCAAACAGTGCCCGATTCGCTTACGGCCTGTCTCTTAACGATCCGCTGACGCTTTATAGCCCGAGGGACGTGCAGCGCAGGGCAACCATCCAGAGCGATCCGTTGAATCCACGCCGCTGGTTCTGTGGCGCTGCCGCAAGTAAGTACGAGTGTCAATCCATGGCTGAACTGCCAAACGCTCCACCTCAACCATGGATTGTGAAGAAGGACGACTCACCGGCGGGAAAGATTGACAAGCACAAAATCAAGAGTGACCTTCTGAAAAACGAGCGGAATATTTCCGTGTATACGCCGCCAGGGTATCGGTCAGATGGCGGACCTTATGCGCTCCTTGTACTGTTTGACGAAGGCGCCTACTTGAGAAACGTGCCGACACCAATCATTCTCGATAACTTGATCGCCGCCTCGAAGATTCCTTCCACCGTTGCAGTGTTGATCGCAAATCCGACTCAGGAGAGCCGGGATAAGGAACTGCCGCCGAACCCCGACTTTGCGGATTTTCTTGCCAAAGAGTTAATTCCCTGGGTGCGAGCCCATTACAACATCACCACAGATCCAGTTCAGACGGTCGTGGGCGGTTCCAGCTTCGGCGGTATTGCTGCGACATACGCTGGTCTGCGTCATCCGGAAGTGTTCGGAAATGTTCTTTGCCAGTCGGGGTCTTTCTGGTGGGCGCCCGATCATACCTTTGGACCAGACACATACACAGACGCGACTACGGAGACGGGCTGGCTGGCTAAGGAGTTCATCAAAAGTCCAAAGCTGCCTCTCAGGTTTTGGATGGACGCCGGAGTGTTCGAAGTAGATCCGACAGCGAGCGGAGGTTCCATCCTCGAATCGAGTAGACATATGAGGGATGTGCTCTTGGCCAAAGGGTACGAAGTACACTACCAGCAGTTCATCAGCGGCCACGATTATGTAAACTGGCGCGGTACATTGGCGGATGGCTTGATCGTGTTAATCGGTAGGAAAGGCGCTTCAAAACAATAGCGTTCTTTCTCATATTCGTCGTGATGAACAATTGATTCCGTAAATTATTGGCCGGGACGTGGGACACGTCACCGAAGTTTGCGTTGCTGATTTCTCTTGTGCAAAAAAATGACCAGGCCCACCTTTGATGACCGGCGAGCCGTTAGAAGGTTGCGAGCACATCTACGTCAATGATCCATTCGGCAATCATCTCGAATTGTTACAGCCGATAAGTCTCAGGGACTAGCAAAGCGTCGGAGCCGATAGGCCACTAACGCCACCAAGATGAAGACCAAAGGTGGCACAAGGCTGCCCGCTGATACGAAGATTGCTTGCAGAAATAACAACGGTATGAATTTTCCACGATTGTGGAATGCCAGCAGCACGCCGCCAACATAGGAGACTCCGGCGATGAGAAGCGCATTGGCGAGCTTGCCAATGAGAAAGTATCTGCTGCCGATCTGGAGATCGTATTTGCATTTACTAAGGTATCTATCGCCGACAAGACCGGCCAACGCTGGAATGATACAGATGATGGTGTAGGGCGTGAAGACTGCCGCCCTCAACTGGCCAAGCAAAATTGCCAGGTCGAGTTGAAAGACGGCGACCATGAGGCAGAAATTGGCGAGGCGACTGAGGTATCGGCTGCCGATGATACCGGCGAAGATGGCCGGTCCATAGATGAGTAGGTCCATAATGTTTATAGGCCGCTAGAATAAAGCAGCGCACGCGAGCGTGATCTACATCAAGAGCACATTGGTTGGCATCGTGTTGTTGTTCATAGCAACCGTCGTCTACATCATCTGCGTGGGCTATCTGGCCCTGCGAAACTTCACGCCACCTCCTGGTGTGGAAGTGTCGTTTGTTGTAGGTTCGATCTTCAACCGACCATCGTATTGGGTCATCGGGTTGGCGGCTTTCGTGCTAGGCTTTTATTGGGAATTTCGCAGAGCATAGAAGGACCCTGAACCACAATGAAGATATTTCCAATGCGCTTCATACTTACTGGTGTAGTACTTTTGGCAGCGGTTAGTTGCCATCACACGGCTCAGGCAAGCCTGCCAAATCTGTCCGATGGCGCAGTCATTGAAGCCATTCAGGTTGCAGGCAACCGCGCAGTACCCATAGAAGCAATTGTGGCCAAAATCCAAACCAAGAGCGGCGACAAGATAAACACAGCGGCAATTAAACGCGACATGGCCAGGGTGCGCTCGCTTGGCTTTGAAGATGTTCGTGTTGAGGAGGAGAATGGTACGAGCGGTAAGATCATTAGATTGTTTGTGCGGGAAAAGCCTCCAAAGCCCACGCAGTGA
>QHWY01000224.1 GCA_003223875.1 Acidobacteriota bacterium
AATTCCGTACCGCCGCAGCGAGTCCGGATCAATGGGACGGCCGCCCGCCTGGACAGAAAAGGAAATCATCAAGGATCGGTGAACTCCGAACTTGAACAGCCTCTCACAAAAGCAGATGCGGGAACGGCTCATATCCCGGATTCATTCTCTTCTGATGGCCAGCAACTCTTGATTTCTTGCCAAATAACCAAACGGGCGCCACAATAGGCCGCCTGTTTTCTAAAACTTCAGGAGTCGCATTGCGGGCGCTCGAGGCGTTTCTATAAGTAAATGAGACGATAGGATCTCACGAGCAATTCTCGGATAGATGCGTCATCAAACTCCGGCGCAACTTGACCTCGATCGGCAAAGTTGACAAGCGAGGCCGCTGCTTCCTTGATCTCCCCAATAAATGCAGCCGCGTAGAATTCGGAATCTTGTGCGATGTAGTTTGCAGCATTCTCCACGTCTTCCCAGGCCGATCGGTCCAGATTATTTCTCGAGCCACCGTGCCATCCGCCGCTCAACTTCCTCCTGCGAAATTACCTCGCCACGATCTGCGGCATCCAGACCCTTCTGGATCTTCTGACAGACGTAAATGTGATACTGAATATCGTCGAGCGAAGCATCGTCGGGAAGCTTCTCAAGAAGGTCGCGAACCTCCTCCTTGGCAGTCTTCATTAACCTACTTCCATTGGCACCATTTTATACCGAAGCGTCCGATACAAAGTCCGACATGAGGCAAGTGTGGGGGTGGAAACAGTCAATCGTTTGAAGGCCCTCGCCAGAGGGGCTTTGTAATGTCAAATGTTGGATGTCCAATGTACGATGTCAAATGCAGTTGTCAAATGACCTGATTACTCAGTTACCCAATGATTGATTTAGTCAGGGAATAGTTGGGTCATCAGGTAATTTGATAAGTGCATTTGACATCGTCCATTGGACATCCCAACATTTGAGATTGGAATTCGCACTTGCAACGCCCTCAACTTTAGGAGGGGACTAACTCAATCCTTTTCCCCGCCGCATCGATGGCCTTTATCGTGAACGAACGTATTTCACCTTCGTGGTAGGCTTCAGGGGGCTTCACGCCGCCCTTCCATGCCGCAGCCAATCGTTCGGCGAGCGATCCGCCGGATAGAGCCGCAGGCGCGGCGGAGGCAGGCTGTTCGACTCGGCACAGACCCTCAACGCTTTCGGCCAATTGTACCGTCACGTGATCACGCTCGACCCGTATGACGCGGCCGGTGACATGGTCGCCGACTGCAAGTTGTTCGAGAAACTGGTCGGCCGGCGTTGCCTCGAGCTGTTTCATCCCAAGCTTCAATCGCTTCGATTCCGGCTCGGCCGAGAGGACGATCGCGCGTACAACCTGCCCAGGTTTCACAATTTCGCTGGGATGCTGGATCCGCTTTTCATTCGTGAAGTCGGAAATATGGACGAGACCTTCAATCCCTTCTTCGACCTCGACGAAGGCGCCGAACTTCGCAAGTTTTGTAATTTTGCCTTCGACTATTTTTCCGTTCGGGTAACGGTCCTTAATGGTGTCCCACGGATTCTCGAAGACCTGCCGCAGTCCCAGACTTAAACGCGATCCCGCGACATCCACTTTCAGCACTACAGCCTCGACACGCTCGCCCTCTTTCAGGACTTCACTTGGATGCTTTACCCGTTTGGTCCAGGACATTTCCGATACGTGAATCAATCCTTCCACGCCGGGCTGAAATTCGACAAAGGCGCCGAAATCCGCCAGCCTGGTGACGACTCCCGTGACACGATCGCCCGGATTCAAGCGCGATGCAGCTCCTTCCCAGGTGCTCTGCCTCACCTGCCGCGCTTCTTCTTCCATGACCGAGCGTCGATCCAACACCACATCTTCGTCGGCGATATCGAGCTTGATGATGCGGCAACGAATTTCCTGCCCGACGAGTTGTTCCATCTCCGCCGGCGTACGAGTTCCGCTCCGGGAGGCTGGAAGGAAAGCGCGGGTTCCCACATCCACAGTGAAGCCGCCCTTCACGGTCGCGGTGACCCGGCCAGCGATGATCTCCTTGTTTTCGAACGCGCGCGTCAGTGCGTCCCAATCTCGTGGGCGGCGGCCGGCGACACGGGAAAGCCTCACCATGCCTTCGCTGTGGCGGCCTGTGATCGCCACGTCAAACGTATCGCCGCGCTTCACGCTCAATTTACCGTCGCGATCCAGCAGATCGGCGGCTGGAATGACGCCTTCCGCTTTCGAGCCGTAGTCAATCAGCACGTAGTCGCCCGAAACACCGACAACGGTACCTCGACGCGGACCGCCGGAGGGCGGCCGTTTCCCACCCGCCTCGAATTCCTTCAAGATATCGGCAAACGATACGTCCGCCGCTTCTTCAGGCGGCTCCCGAGAATCGTCTTGCATACTTAGGACTATAAGGTGAAATCCGACCGGCCCTAGGGTGAATTTCTGGTCTGCTGTAAGGGAACCTTCGGTTAAGAAAACCATTCGGTGCTGAGATAGCGTTCGCCGGTATCGGGAAGAATGGCGAGCAGGCGTTTTCCGCGGCCGAGTTCCTGCGCCACAAGACAACTGGCGTGGAGAATCGCTCCTGACGATATACCGCAAAGAATTCCTTCCTGCTCCGCGAGACGGTGGGCGGCGGCCGTGGCATCCTCGTAAGTAATTGTTAAGACCTTGTCAATGATCTTTCGATTCAAGATCTCGGGAACAAAGCCGGCGCCGATCCCTTGAATTTTATGCCAGCCGGGCTTGCCACCGGACAATACGGGGGAGTCCATCGGTTCAACAACAAAGAGCTTCAGGTTTTGGATCTTCTGCTTGACGACTTCACCTGTTCCTGTGGCCGTGCCGCCCGTGCCGACTCCGACAACCAGCGCATCCAGTTTGTTGCCGACTACATGCAGGATTTCCCGAGCGGTCGTTTCACGATGAACTTCCGGATTCGCTGGGTTGCGGAACTGTTGCGGCATGAAATAATCCGGATGTTCAGCGAGGAGTTCTTCAGCCTTGTTGATTGCACCTTGCATGAAATCCAACCGATGCGTCAGGATCACGCGCGCGCCGTAGGCTCGCAGCAGAGCCACGCGTTCGATGTTCACATCATCGGGCATTGTCAGAATCACTTTGTAACCTTTGGCCGCGCATACCATCGCCAACCCAATTCCTGTGTTTCCACTTGTCGCTTCGACGATCGTACCTCCAGGCTTCAGGCGTCCTTCGCGTTCGGCAGCTTCGATCATGCTCAGACCAATACGGTCCTTAACGCTTCCGCCGGGGTTGAAGGATTCCAGTTTCACCAATACTTCGGCCCAGTGCTCCTTAGGGATTCGCTTCAAGCGAACGATCGGTGTGCCGCCGATGACGTCGCAGATGCTGTCGTAAATTCTGTCGTGCATATTTGTTTCTTCGGCAAGTGAGATTATCACAACCTGCTGACGACGTTCGTCTAACTAGCTAGTTTCTGTCTCGAAACTGCCTTCGAGCGCCGCTCCTGACTGTAGCGGCGGTCTACGACCGCCGGTATTTCCTTGATTCCAGGGAAAACCGGCGCTCATAGAGCGCCGCTACAGCGGACAAATCATGAGTTTCGAGACAGAAACTAGTACACGTCTCGAAGCAGCGAAAGAAGAATTGCGAGGACTTGTATCACCGTCAGCGGCCGGTGGCATGACCGATGCCGTTCGTTGGAACGAGCGCGGGACGCTTTGGTGTTCGCCCCGCGCACAGTAGGGTGGAGTTGGGGGTGAGGGGTACAGGAAATGCACACACGAGCTCCGGGATCGATGGTCGGAAGTAAGCAATCGTAATCATACTCATCTTACCCGAAGAGGCTTAACAGTCTCCCACCGGGGCGCGCCGTTGTGGAAGCAAAAAATTTTGCTGGCTAATTCACGTTGTGAGGACGAATAAGAGCCAGGTCGCGACAGGCGCCGTGAGCACCATAATGAAGCCCCACAGGATCATACCGTTATATAACCCTTCGTAATCGGTTTCCGGACAATTGCCCAGTACTACCGCGCCAACATTTGAGAACGGTGTGGAATCCACCACAGTGGTCGAAATAGCCAAAGCTATAATGAACCCAGCGACCCCGACTTCACCGGTTCTAAGCAACGGCACAGATAACGGTATGAGGGCTCCGAGAATTCCCGCGCTGGAGGCGAAAGCGGAGGTTAGAGCGGCTGTGGCACAAATCAGCAGCGCGCCAAACACGGGACTATGAAGTCCGGCTACGCTGTTGCCGACTATCGTAATGGTGCCCGTCCGCTGCAGCAGGGTCATATATGTCACAATGCCGCAGATCAATACCACCGTGCTCCAACTCACTTTACTTAAGGCTCCTTTGCTGGTCGATGGAAAGAGTAAGTGCAACGACACCGCGCACGCAATGCTAAGCATTCCAAGATCGAACCCGAAGACCAAAGCACCTATGGCAACGGCAATGAGGCCAGTTAAAGTAACGACCCGAACAATGCTCACGCCGGTTGAGGGCTGCGACTGAACCTCGGCCGGAGTTGTAGTGCTCACTTCTCCAATAGATTTCGAGCGTTGACCAGACCTGGTCGAAGATCCGACTACGATTTCTTCTTCCGGCACAGCCACAGTGACGGATGTGCGACCCTGCTTACGGCTTCTGAGCTCGAGACCGCCGAAGGCCAGATAGATTGCCACTCCAAGAACGATGTTGTAGCCAAAGTTTGCTGCGAACAGGGCGAGGGGAAACGTGGGCAGCCCGTTTCGTTGGACAGTCCCGTTGACGATCACGGCGAGCGCATTGACGGGTGAGAAGTTCCCGGCACACGAGCCGTGCATCACCATAAGCCCCATCAGCCGCAGGTTGATGTCATACTTTTTCGCCAGAGGCAACGCGATCGGTGCCAACATCGCAACTGCGGCCGGTCCCAATGCACCGGCTGTCGTGGGAATTGCCGCCACGAAAAACATGACCCACGGGATCATCGTCGCACGATCGCCCACCAGCCGCGCCAGCGAGTTGACCAACCACTCAATCGTTCCATTCACCGAGGCGATTCCAAAAAGGTAGGTCACACCGAATAGCAGCACGAAGAGGTCTGGTGGAAAGCCAGACAAGATCGTTCTTGTATCCTCTCCGGCAATTGCTTTTCCGACTACGAACGTTGCTACCAGAGCAAGCGCACCGAGGTTTACCGGACGCAGAGTGCCGAGCGCAAAGATCACAAGTAAGGTGACGATCGCTATAAGGTGAGCCGACATAGTCTTCCTGTGCGCGCAAATTGTGGCATAACGCTATGTACTCCTCAATCGGGCCTCAATACTTAAGCGCTTTCCGGATGAAAGTAAAAGGTGGGATCATCATTGGCCGCATTTTCGCCCTATGACTAGGCTTTGCACAAAAAATCCTGGGCGGTCATCGACCGCCCTACAGCTTGGGGTGCGCAACTGTAGGGGTGCTCTATTGAGCGCCCACGATGTATTTTTTGTGCAAAGCCCTATGACTAAGCATAAGGCGAAATCGGCTTTGAACGGGCGGTCAGACGGCGGTTAGGACTTTCTGTTAGCTGCGGGTTTTTCCTGGGCGGCCGCTTTCTTGGCGTCATCCTTCGCGCGGTTTTCATCGTCCTTGGCTTGTTGTTCTGCTTTGCTCACTTCTGCCTTAACCAGATTCTTAGTCATATCCGGACGGAGGTCGCGAAGGGAATCACTTAAGGACATGTGGTGCTCGCCGGCCATTCTCGTCTTGATCTGATTGAAAGGAATAAACAGGTTCCTCGATAAGTGCACAGCGGCGATAAATTGTCTTTGATTCTTGAAGCCCGCTGCGGCGGCCATGATGTTCGTTCGCGGTGGAAGCAGCGGTTTGAGGATCGAAGAAAGGTACGGATTCCGATCGAGCTCATTGGCAATCTTCATCTCGGCTGGTTTGTGTTCCGTGGTTTCGCTTTTCGCAGCAATCTTCGGGATTTCTTCATGCACACGTGCTTTGGTCTCCGGTTGCGCCGGTTGCACGACAGCATTCTTGCTGGGATGGACTTTCGGTACATCCTTCGGCTTCTCTGTGGGTTTATCCGCAATTGGTGAGACTGGAGCCGGCATTTGCTCTCGGTTTTGATCTATGGCTGGCGGTGTTTCTACGGCCGGCTGTGTTCGAGCGGCAGCCCTATCGACCGGTTGCGACGGAACGCAGCCCCAAAACCCGCCCAGACTCATCGCCAGCAAAAGATTAATTCGGTTGGTTCCCATGCATTCTCCTTCTCAAGCGCATGTCGAAGGCACTTTGGACTCCAAAGCGGAAATCGCGGAAGACATTGAGTAGACAGGTTTCGAGGGCACTTCAGTTGCCAATAGATCGATAAACTTTGTGGAAAAGAGTACTTGAAGCGGCTTTGCACAAAAAATCCTGGGCGGTCATAGACGTCATAGACCGCCCCTACAGCTTGGGGTGCGCAACTGTAGGGGCGCTCTATGAGCGCCCGCGATGTATTTTTTGTGCAAAGCCGCTTGAAGCCCACGACCGAAATGGGTCGGAGCTTGTCAGCGTTTCTTGTCAGCCAATTTTTGGCCAAAATGCTGCGCTGCGTCTCCGAAAGTCGCGTCCAGTGCATTCCAGATGGAATTGTTGAATGCCGTGACGGAAGGCGATTTCAAGAACGTCAGATATGCCGAAAGTTCCGCTTCACTCAAGGAGTCGTAGGCAAACAGATACCACAGCGCGGCGTCCTGAGTAATTGATTCCGACGCCTGTGTTCTGAATGTTTTTTCGAAATCGCGGAATGACCTTGAAATTCCTGGAGTTGTAGCGGAGATGCCCTCAATCAATTGCTGCCGGTTCGCTGTTGGGGGGTTCGATTCAAGCGTCGAGGTGAAATGTTGAAGACGTGCAGCAGCATCAGGGTCGTTGACATTAGCCTCCGTCGTCGCAATCTTTTCGCCTAGCGGTGAACGGTACCACCGGACAATGTCGATGAGCGTCTTTTCGTTGACGGCATTCGAGACCGATTTTTCCATTGCCGGCATCAAATGTTCCGCATCGAACGTGTCGTTGACGAGCCGTCGATATTCCTGCGCAGAAACCCCCTTCGGCACTGGCCCATTCGCGATCGTTGGGAGCGACGTTTCGAGAACACGCTCCAGTTGCCGCTTTGCGCCCGAAACACGAAGAGCTTCCTTTATCAGTGCCTCACGTCCAACAACCGTTGCAGGTACGTCTTTTGCCGGCATGTCTGACGTGGCCCTTCTAGCAAGAACTTCGCGACGAGCGCGTTCGGCTCTGGCGATGTCACCGAGAGTTTGTGTAAATCCGGTCGAAATGTTAGTGAGAAGCGCAGCGATCAAGAACAAGCAACGGTGTGACATCCAACCCCCAAAATCGGATCGAGTCCAGATTTCCGATGCATCGTAAGGTGGAGGACAAGCTGTAAGCAAGTGCGTAACGTGGACGAATGGCTATTTCAACGAGGAAGGGTCAGATTCGTTCTTTGGCGATGCTTTCTGCAACAGACTGACCAATTGCTGCCCTTTTCCGCCCTTGCCACCCCTCACAATGTCCCGCGCCGTGATCTTCCGTCCATAAAGCTGTTCGTTCGCTTTATTGTCCTGACGCAGCGTGGAACCTTCCAGTGATACACCCGCAAACAGACCACGCGAGCGAGAATATGTCAGGATTTCGGCGCGCATGTAGGCATCCGTTGCGGCCATGGCCGCGCGTCCTTTTGGCCCAGCCGCGACTGCGGCATCAGCGCCCAGCTTCACCTTACTCCGCAGTAACGAATCCACTCCTCTCTGGTTCATAACCAGGAGAAGAAAATCGGTTGCATTGCCTCCAAGTTGGAGGCCGATACTTCCTCCCTCCAGGCGATACATTGCCGGTCCACCCCAGGGACCCGTAAACTTGTCGCCTGTCCGGCAGACCAGGACCCCTCGTCCATAACTCCCACCAATGCCGATGGCAAACTTCTTCACGGACGGCATAACCGCAACACATTCGGCCTTATTCAGCAATTCCTTCGGTAGGGCATCCGGGATGTTGAGGATTTCTTCCAACACCTTAGCGCTATCGGCGAGGCGATCCTGTTCGGTATCCCACGCCATTAGCACCGGCTCGACCATAATCACAATCAGGAGCCCAACAATCACACGCATCACGGTAATCTTCTCCTCATTTTTTGTTTTCGTCTTTTAACAACGCTTCAAGGGCGGCTTGCCTAACCTCCGCCGTGTTGAAGGTACTCGAGGCTCTGGAGTAACGCGTCGCTGTCAGTGCTGCACCCAGGAGCTTCGATAAGATCGCGTAACCGAGCGCGCCGCTCAAAACCAACGAGGCGTAGAACCTGTAGGGAACGTCAGGCGGAGGCTCTGAACTCTTCTTGGTCGTCTGATCCTGGTGCTCGACTCCGCTTGAGGAAATGGTCTCTTTGACTGTTGGGGTTCGAGGTTTTGCCGGCCGCACGCTCCGCGTTATTTCGACCTCTTTTTCAGGCTCCTCTGGAAGCTTAGGCAAGGAATCAGCTCCTGTATTTTCTTCTGAGATTCTATCGGGTGGTGCACTCGCGGCTTCTTGCGGCGCCGGTTCCGTCGAAGCTGTCGAGGCCGCGCTCGCCGCGATGCTGCAATCGTCGAGAGTCACATTGCCCAACAGTCCACGTCCCCTCACTTTTCCGATAACCGTTACCTGGCCGCCGACCGAAGGCGGCTTGCTCTGATACCCGGCTGAGCCAACCAGTTCGCAAATAACTTTGCTGGTGTCCGAACTCT
>QHWY01000464.1:0-2282 GCA_003223875.1 Acidobacteriota bacterium
TAGTAATTGCGATGCTGGCCAGCTATGTTCCCGCGAGGCGTGCCGCACGGTTCGATCCCGTTGTCGCGTTGCGCTGGGAGTAAGAAGATCAACGACGCTATCCACCTGCTGCCCTTCTCTCGTCCCCCGGTAACGGACCATGCCAAAGTCCGAGGCGGAAGCGTTCTTCCGATCAGGTAACGTTCACTTGGCCGTATCACATAAAAAAACCGGCCAAATCTACTTGCGCGAAAAGCTCAGCGTAAGCGACTTAGAGTCAAGCAGTTTTGGCCCGACTCGTTGATGTGGCCTCGCGTGATTGTCCGGTTCTGGGAGATGAGACCCGGAAATCCTCGGGATGCGGCAGGAATCGTGTCCGTTAATGATGGCTCATAACAGCGGGTACACCAGCTATTCCGTGCGTAACGCTTGCGCCGGATCAATGGCGGTCGTTCGCAGAGCTGGAACAATACTGGCAGCAAACGATACAAGCAAAAGCCCGCAGCCCACTGAAGCAAACACGGCCGCGTCCAACGGCTTCACTTCAAATAGCATTGATTGCATAACCCGACGCACGGCAACCGCGGCCAGTGACCCTACTGATATTCCGATTAGAGCGGGTGTGAGGCCTTGTCGCAGAACCGACTGAATCAGATCTTGCGGTTGCGCGCCGAGCGCCAGGCGCACTCCGAATTCGGAAGTTCGCTGCGCCGTCGCGTAAGAGATCACGCCGTAAAGCCCCACAGCCGCGAGCAATACTGCTAAACCGGCGAACGACATCAATAAAACCAAAGTGAATTGCTGGTTCGCAGTCCGTTTTGAGATTAACTGGCCCATCGTGAGAACATCCGATACAGCGAGATTGGGATCGAGACGAGCGATTTCGCGCTCGATGGGAATTGCGAGCTTCAGCGGATCGCCATTCGCTCGAACAGTGAGCGCCGCGAAATTCAGCTCGCCGCTGGAAATTGGAACATAGATTGTCGGCTCAGGCAACTCGTCGAGATTCTTCCGAATGTCCCCGGCAATTCCAATGATCTGCCAGCGTCTATCCCAGAAAGAAACGTATTTGCCAATCGGATCTTCATTCGGGAAATACTTACGCACCAGACCGCTGCTGACGATGGCCTTATCGGCCTTCTCAAGCCGCTCCTGCTGCTCAAAGACGCGGCCGCGCTCCAACGGAATGCCCATGACATGAAAATAGCCAGGATCAGCCGTGCGCGGGATAACGACATTCAGCTCGCCGCGCGGAGGTGCCGGCTTGCCGATAATCTCTAAGTCGGTGTTCATGTATTGCCCAGCGACCGGAAGCCAGGAAACAAGACCGGCACTCTGAACACCTGGAACCGCGCGAACGCGAGCGAGAAGCTGTTCAAAGAATACGGCTGCCTTTGCATCCGTTGGGTACTGCGCAATGGGCAGAGTGATGCGCATCGTCAGCAGATGGCTGGGATTGAAGCCAAGATCTACGGTTTGTAGCAGAACAAAACTCTTGAGTAGTAGCCCTGCACCGATCAGTAAGAGAAACGAAAGCGCAATCTCTCCTGATACGAGCCCGCTCCGGTACCACGTTCGGCGCACCGATCCAAGTGTGGCTCGGCCAGTTTCATGCATGGCTTGATTCAGATCGAGCCCGGAAGCAGACGCGGCCGGTAGCGCGCCAGCGGCGATTCCAGCCAGCAGCGCCAAGCCGGCAGCAAATAACAGGGTTGTCCAATTCAATTGAATTTCAGAAGCTCGTGGCAGCGCTGTACTGATTTTTACGAGAGCTCGCGCAAGCCACTCGGCCAGGAGAATTCCAGCCGTGGCTCCTGCAAGCGAAAGAATCAAGCTCTCGAGTAGGAACAGCCGAATAATCCGGCCCTTCGCCGCACCCAAGGCGATGCGAATAGCCATCTCTCTCCGGCGTGCCGTGCTGCGGGTCAGCAGCAGATTTGCAACATTCACACAAGCGATCAGAAGAACACAACCAACTGCGGCCCAGAGAACATAAATCGATCTCCGGAGGGTTTGGTCAACGATCTGGCTCTCAAGGGTGTGCACTTCCACCGAAGATCCTGTTTGGCCGGAATATTCGTGAGCGATCCGTGATTGAATGGCGGTCATTTCCGTGGCCACTTGCTGAATCGAAATACGCGGCTTCAATCGCCCAATAACGGAGAGACGATGATCTCCTCGAGTTTGAAGCTCTGCCAGTGGCAGCGCCATCTGCATCGGAAGCCAGAACTGGGTTGTTGAGAAAGGGAACGCAAAGCTACGCGGCATGACGCCGATGATGGTATAGAGCTGAGCATCAAGGC
>QHWY01000464.1:2555-2752 GCA_003223875.1 Acidobacteriota bacterium
GGGTTCGTCATGAACGTCCCCTTTCACGACTCCCGCCTCGTAAAGAGCGACAAGGCGACCCGGGTCGCGATAGGGCAGCGGGTCGAGCAGAACCGCTTTCACTGCGGTGCAAATCGTGGTGTTTGCACCGATGCCGAGTGCGAGTACAACAAAGCACGTCGTAGTAAGCGCAGGGTTTTGATGAAGGGATCGAAGGC
>QHWY01000225.1 GCA_003223875.1 Acidobacteriota bacterium
TGCAATCCGTTCGTGAACCGGCGCGTTATATTCGCCTGGAACGAGTGATAGTAGGAATTGCCGTCCCAGCGGTGCGCATTGATCGTCGTAAATCGCGGATTGATTCGTTGTTGTTGGCCGCCCGGGTAGAAGTAACTTGCATTGTCCGTGCAGTTGCTGGGCCAGCACGTCGGAGTATACTCGTTTATCGAAGGGTTGTACTGCAAATGCACGCCGCGAGACCCGACGTAGGCCACGCTGACAGTGGTTCCGGATACGATCTCACGTTGGATGTCGAGACTCCATTGATACCGCGTGGGCGACGACGGATTCGGTTGGAAATTCAGACCTGTACCGGCGCTCGCTGGCACAGCGCCTGGATCCGCTTTCAGAACGCCCGTTCCTGGAGCGAGCAACGTGAATGACTTCGTGATGTGCGGCATCGAGGCATAGGTGTACCGCAGTACGCCCGGGACAAGCATCTCCTGAAAGGCACCGGCACCGACTCGTATCGAGGTCTTCCCGTTGCCGAAAGGATCCCATGCCAGTCCGACTCGCGGGGCAAAATTGTCTTTGTGCGGAACGAAGAGTGGCTGACCGAGCGCTGGTCCGCTATCGAAGACACTCTTCAGGCTTGCCGCCCGGCCATAGCGCTCACTAGGAGCGGTAACGAATTCGTGCCGTAGTCCGACTGTGAGCGACAACCTCGGAGTCAGTTTCACGTCGTCCTGGACAAACCAGCCGAAAAGGTATTGGTGATAGCTGAGCTGCGAATCGTTGATTTGTCCCAGAATTTGGTTCGGCGTTCCGGTCATGAGGCCTAGTACGCTTGGGAAATTGATTGTTCCCATGTAGTTCCGATTGTTTCTGGGATTGGAAAGATAATTTTTAAAAATGCCGCCGAACTTGAATGAATGCGATCCCCTCAGGTAGCTGACATTATCGGCGAATTCAATGACACTATTGGTGAATCGCCGCGGCGTCTCGATGAAAACGCCATCGGAGGTTGGAATCAGCGCGCCCGCCTGGCCCCCTGTGATGTCCCAAATACTCGCCAGATTTCGTCCCTGCAGCACCGACAACTGCGCTACGGGAACATCCCGGAGATACACCGCGGCAAAATCACCATAGGTCCGGTTGAGGCCCGCGCGCGTTTCATTGATCCACTGCGGCGAGATGACTCGCGTCAACGCCAACTGGAAAAATTGGTTGCGCCCGTGCTTTGTAGTCCCGTAAATCCCAAGTTGCCCAGGTCGCATCACATCCGCCTGATCGAAAACATACCGGCCATATAGAGAATTCTTGTCGCTGAGCTGGGCATCGATACGGCCCAGGACGTAATCTTCGGTCGAGGGTTGAATGGGATTATTGATGAACTGTCCGGTGCCGTCGCGGTTATCGGGTCCGTTCGGCAGAGGGTAAAGATTCATCATCGCCTGGACGCCTGGATGCACTCCAATGAACTGCTCGACCCCGTTGATTGGCAGATATCCCTCGTGCGCGCGGGCGTTTGGAACCGGCGTGTTATACGTAAGCCCGAGCCGCTCGCGCAATCCTTCATAGGTGCCGAGGAAGAACAATTTATCTTTTTGGATCGGTCCACCGATCACACCGCCGAACTGATTCCGCTTGAAAGCCGGAATTTTCTGGTTCGCCGGATCGAAATAGTTCTTAGCATCGAGCGCACTGTTGCGCAGAAATTCGAATCCAGAACCATGAAAAGTGTTCGTGCCCGAGTTAGTGACCACGTTCATCACACCGCCCGTGACCAATCCATATTCGGTGCTATAGTTGTTGGTCGTGATGGTGAATTCGCGGATGGCATCGATTCCCAGATTCGTCATCGCCACACTGCCCGGGGTCTGGCCTGAGTAGTCCGACACATCCTGCCCATCCATCAGGAAGGAATTCTGTGTGGGCTGAGCCCCGCCGATGCTCATTTTCAAACCATGGCCCCCGGAGACGTCATTTCGCGAGAGGTGTTCGGGGATGGCGTACACTCCGGGCTGAAGTGTAGCCAACTGCGTGTAGTTCCGGCCATTGAGCGGCAGGTCGCGGATTTTCTTGTCATCAACCAAGTACGAGAGGTTCGCATTTGTCGTCGACACCAACGCCGCCTCAGCGTTCACAGTCACCTCTTGCGAGACCGATCCAACCTGCAGCGTGAAGTCCACAACCGCCTCGCGTCCAATCGTCAGAGTGACTCCGCGGCGCACGGCCGTTTGGAATCCCTGCAGCTCTGCCGTGATTTCATAACCACCCAACGGCAGTTGCGGTGCGTTGTATCGGCCGAATTCATCCGCGAGCACTGTGCGCGTAGCGCCGGTGTCCATGTTCGTCAATTTGATGCTCACGCCTGGCAGAACAGCGCCGGCGGAATCCTTCACAGTACCGATGATACTGCCCGTTGTGACCTGCGCTACTGCCAGGCCGCTAAGAAGCAAAAAGCAGAAAATCACTTTGAATAAGAGTTGTCTTGGAAACATGAGATTCCTCCCCAAAGTTGCGAACACAAAGGTAAAAACGTTATTTGCCGCGGATGTTATAACAAGACTGGGGCTGTCTCAACAGAGTTGTTGTGCTGAAGCCCGTATTATCTGGGAGGAGTTGCGGGCCGGGTGGCGCGGGGCGGAACAGGATACACACCCAGTCCGTGGGATGCGTTGGAGTAGATGATTCCTTGATATCGAATCCCGTTGCCATCCTTGTCTACCCAACCTAAGAATTGCTGGAACAACCCCGGCTCGGGATAGCCCTTCGGCACGGTTCCTTCGAGAATGTAGAGGCGATGCTCATGCATACCGACGAAGGCAAACGCGCGAGATTGGTCGGCGTTGTTCGTGAGTTGTATGGAATGTCCTTCGACCATGTCCTGCCATTCCCAGGAGCGACCTGTCACCTTCGCGTCGCGTTGAAGAAGTTTGAACGTCGCATACACGATCGCTCCGCGTTCATCCTGTTTCCAATAGGCAGGGCCGATGACCGTCCCCGGCGTTGGGCCGGCACTGAGCGTTGCCTGGTGGGCAGGTCTTGGAACGCTCAAGACCTTGTTGTTCTTATTATTTGGCGGCAGTGATCGAGTCCACCCGGATAGTTTTGGTTTTGGTGTCGAGCGTCCCTGTGACAGCCACCTTTTTTCCGGCGAACTTCTCCGGCGTCTGCTGGTCACTAAGTGTGTAGACTTCCTTGCCGTCGTACAGAACAAGGTCCGCGCCATGCGCGCTGACGCAGGCAAGCGTGCACTCGGCGTCTGTAGATCCCATCCGCATGCGCGAGTGATCGCCGGCCGGACACATGCTGTCGGTAATCGTGCCGGTGAAGGTCTGCTGCTTTGCCTGTGCTGCGGCCAGGGTGGAGACGATGAGGAGGCTGAAGAACAGTGATTTCATAAGACTCCCCAACTGATAAATGACAATTGAACATCGGCAATTTTCGAACAAATGTGCATTGTTCAATGTTCAATTGTCATTTGTCAGTTTGCACATCAATGCGCTCTAACTTCCCGGAACCATGATGTGGGCGACCGATGAGCCCGCATTCATGATCCATGCGCCGTTCTGTGTGGGTTTGTCGGGAAGGCCCAGGGACTGCGTCGTTGCGCCCGGCACGGCGATCGTCGTATGCGTGCGAGCCTGCGACTGATCCGCGCCGCCGTAGTGGATCCATACTGAGCCAAACTCGGGCTTGATCCACTTTCCTTCCTTCTCCAGAGCTTGGAATGCCGGCTCCAGATCCTTCTTATCCTTCACTGAGGCTTCGACCTTCAAGTTCTGAGCAACGCGATCGAGGTTGGCAATGCTGGTGCACTCCACCGCGAATGGCGGTTGATGGGGTTGTCCAGTGCGGTCGTAACAGACCAGACGATTGGTGCCCTTCTTTAGCGTCTCGTAAGTGAAGTCCGGTTTCCACTTAATGACGGTAGCCCCTTCTTTCAACTGCCGCGGCGCGGCGAGCAGGGCTTTGTCGATTTCTGCTGACGATTGCGCGAACACGGCGGCCGAAATCGCCAGTATGCTGAGAGCGACCACTATCACACGTTTCATGATATAAACCTCCAATTCATTCGCCTGCGAATCACAAACAGTAGTCCCGGCGATGGGTGTCAGTATATATCCGTTGGAGGTTGATGATGAGTACGAATTCTTTGACGGCATTACTCCCGCGCGAGATGACCGCGTTGCGTTACCAACCTCTACTTGTATTCCATATCGACGTCAAGCCGCCCAATGTGATCGGTGCGACCCCCGGTTACGACCGGCGCATCGGCGAAATCGCTGGCGGCCGTTTCGAAGGTGAGCGGTTGCGCGGCAAGATTCTTACCGGCGGCAGCGACTGGCAATCCTTACGCAGCGATGGCGCAATCACTATAAACGTGCGCCTGGTGATGCGGACGGATGACGGCGCGTTAATCGGAATGACCTATCTGGGAATGCGTCATGGGCCCAAGGAAGTTATGGAGCGGCTGGGGCGTGGCGAGAACGTCAGTCCTTCCGAATACTACATGCGTGTCACGCCGTGCTTCGAGACCTCTTCCGAGAAATACGGTTGGCTCAACCGCATCGTTTCCGTGGGCTACGGTCATCGCATGGCCGGCGGAGCAATCTATCAGGTCTTCGAGATCCTCTAACCGGATGAAAATCGGGTTAAGCCCACTGCAAGGACAAGCGAATTTTGAAGAGACGTTGCAAGAATGCGAACAGGCGGAGGCAGCCGGATTCGATTCCCTCTGGCTAGGGGAACACCACAACCACGAGGTCTTATATCCCGCGCCCTTAATCGGGCTGGCTGCTGTGGCCAGCCGAACTCGCTCGATTCGTTTAGGGACGGGCGTACTTTTGCTTCCCCTTTACCATCCGCTCGCTGTCGCCGAGGAAGCAGCGATGGTCGATGTCATTTCCGGCGGGCGGCTGATTTTAGGTGTCGGCGCTGGCTATGCTCCGGAAGAATTCTCCGCGTTCGGTTATTCGATCAAGCAGCGGGGTAGCCGATTGGAGGAAAGCGCGTCGCTTCTTCAACGGCTCTGGACCGAAGAGAATGTCACGCATCACGGCAGACATTATCAATTCGACAACATAACCGTCGCGCCTCGGCCTCTGCAGCGGCCGAGGCCGCCAATCTGGTTTGGCGCCTGGGCCGAGCCGGCAATTCGCCGCGCTGCGCGGCTTGGAGATACCTGGTTGATCGGTCCTTCGGCAAGTTTCGATGAAATTGCGCCGTGCCTTCGTACGTATCGGGAAACGTCGCGGGTTATGAGAAAAGGCGAAGGCGACGTCGCCTTGTTGCGCTACGTGTTTGTCGCCAGCAGTACCTCGGAGGCCATCCGCTCCGCCGGAGATTCTTTCATCGCCGCATTCGAGCGGATGTATTTCCGATGGCCACACCCAGTCGTCAAGCGCCCTGCGGGGCAACTTACGATTGAGCGCCTTGCCGAAAACCGGATCATCCTTGGCGATCCGACAACGTGTATCGAAGAGATCCTCCGATTCCAGAAAGCACTGGACGCCAGCCATTTCATCTGCCGCTTCTCGGTCCCCGGAATTCCACGCGATCTCTGCGCACGTTCCCGCCACCTTTTCATTCGCGAAGTAATGCCGGCGATCCGCAGGCCAACTCCATAGCCCGTCCGGGCCTTCTCCGATCCGGGCGGCCCGTGATAAAGTTCGGCGCAAAACACTTAGTTAGAAATTCACTTTTGATTTTGAAAGCGCATTGTGTGCAGGGGGAGACCTGCTGCAAGCGAAGAAAATTGCAATCGGGGAAGTGTGTTTGCTGTGGTCCTGCTGTGTGGCATTCTGGCGCCCGGCTCTACTGCCTTTTTGTGGCTTTTTCCCAAATTCCCCTATACTCAACCGATGAAATACGCATGTCATCTTTTTACGCTCGCGCTTCTCTTGACGCCGCCGCAAAGAGAGCAAACCTGGACGGCAAACATCGGTCAAATACGGCAGGCCTCGCGGATGATTCCGGGCCCAGCCCCACTACGCATTAACGTCCTGAAGTTTGCAGAAAGCCGTCGCGCCAAAAAATTCTCCGTGAAAGGAGCGCCGGATGAGCCGAGCGTTCAAGCGCGCACCGTGTTCCAGATTATGTATGCCGATGGCTACGTCATGCTCGACTCCGGTATGGATCAGCAGGTCCACAATTTTTTTGGGCGTGGGGTAGCGGAGCCTTTCGATCCGGAAGCGGCAAAACAAGTGGAGCGTGCGGTCCGCGGCGCCCGGGCAATTATCGTTACTCACGAACATGGCGATCATGTTGCGGGAGTCATCCACACCCCGTTCGGCAACGAGCTCGCTTCAAAAACAATTCTGACGCGCGATCAGGTCCAAACCTTGCTGACGAATCCGCAAATGCCGGAGATCAAGCTCACACCGGAAGCGGCGTCGCGCTACCACATTGTGGATTATGAGAAGTATCTGCCTTTTGCACCTGGCATCGTGCTCATCAAAGCACCAGGGCACACTCCGGGTTCGCAAATGGTCTATGTCGTCCTGGCCTCCGGCAGGGAATACCTTTTTATAGGCGACATCGCGTGGCACATGGACGGTGTCCGGAATTTAAAAGGAAAAGACGCGCCCTGGATTCAGGAAGACGAAACCACGCTGATCTCTCAATTGAGTTGGCTGAATGGTCTTTCGAAGAGCGAAAAGAATTTGTTCATCATCGCAAGCCACGACGACGAACAACGTTTGGATCTCATCAAACCCGGCATCCTCGGCAGCAAATTGGAGTGACCCGTGCCGGATACGCGGCTCTTTGAAGAAACCGAGGTAAAGTCTGCTCCCTGGTATCGCGCGCTCGACAGGCGGCAGTGGAACACGTTGGTGGTCGCTAATCTCGGCTGGATGTTCGACGGTTACGAGACCTACGCTCTGATACTCACCGCCGGCGTGACCTTACAACAGCTCCTGCCTTTGGAGACCCGTACGGCGATTCCGTTTTATGCGGGTTTTACGATTGCGGTCACGCTGCTTGGATGGGGATTCGGTGGAGTCGCGGGCGGGATTCTCGCGGACTACATCGGCCGCAAGCGAACATTGATCTATTCCATCCTGGCGTATTCGTTCATCACCGGATGTACGGCTTTGGCATGGGACTGGCCGTCATTTGTGGCTTTGCGCTTTATCGTCGGCCTTGCCCTTGGCGCGGAATGGGGAACGGGTACATCCATGGTCGCGGAGATGTGGCCTGCGGAACACCGCGGCAAAGGCGCCGGCCTGATGCAGTGCGGCCTGGGCATCGGATTCTTCTGCGCGTCAGGCATATGGTTTTTCATCAGCGCCATGGGGCCTTCCGCGTGGCGCTGGATGTACGTCATCGGAGTGCTTCCCGCGCTCGCCACCTGGTGGATTCGGCGCGGCCTAGTCGAATCGGACAAATGGATGGAGTCCGACCGGCGAAGACGCGCGGTCACGGCCGCGCAGAATCGCGGAGAACACCTCGACGAGGCGTCCCGGCAACTGGCCCGCTTCACTCTTGTCGATCTCTTTGCGAATCCACGAACGCGGCGGCTGACGATCATCGCCCTGATGATGTCGACCACAACGACATTGGCGTGGTGGGGCATCTCGAGCTGGGTTCCCGCCTACATTTCTTCCGTTGCCGCCAACGAAGGGCTTCTCGGAGCGCGATGGGCAAGTCTTGCAGGCATGTGTTACAACATCGGCGCCATCTGCGGATACATTGGTCTCGGCTTCTCGGCCGATCGATGGGGTCGCAAGCCTGTGACGGTTGCGTGGTTTGCTCTCGCTCTTGTTCTAACGCCCGTCCTGTTTCTATGGACCCATGATTTGACACTGCTCTTGCTCGTGAGCGGCATCAATGGTGTCTTTTCTCTCGGTCAGTACACATGGTGCCCAACATGGTTGCCGGAAGTCTATCCAACTCGGATGCGCGCGACCGCTGTCGGGTTCTGCTTCAATGCACCGCGATTTATCGCGTTTCTTGGACCCCTGGTCGCCGGCACACTCATCACGTACTTCGGAGGCTACGGCCGAGCCGCCGTCATCGTCAGCATGATTTATATCCTCGGCCTCGCCGCCGCTCCGTTCTTTCCCGAAACCCGCGGCAAAATGCTTCCCGATTAGATTTTAGTAACGATCTCGCCGGCCACCGCCACCGTGACGCGATCCACCACCGCCGCCGAAATCCCTCTTTACCATCGGCTTCGCTTCGTTCACGGTGAGAGTCCGTCCGCCGAGCTGCGAACCATTGAGCGCAGCAATCGCCTTATCAGCGCCGGCTTCTTCCCCCATTACGACAAAGCCAAAACCTTTGGAGCGGCCGGTGTCACGGTCCGTAATGATGCTGACGGATTCCACTGTTCCACACTGCTCAAATGCAGCGGTGATATCGCTTTCTGTCGTCTGGAACGACAGGTTTCCAACGTATAGTTTTTTCGACATTCCGATTACCTAAATCTGTGAGGGAACTTCCGAGCTTATCGGGCGAGGATTAAACGCCAATCGGCGACCGGTGAAGACAGGAACTTCCTAACATTTCAAATTGCGACAGAATTGCCGCTGCCCTCAGCATAGGCGAATGTCAAGCATTGTTCAACCAGTCAATTCCTGTCACATTGCTCTGGTATGAACGTTGCCGAAAGCGTAGACTCTGTGAGATCTTTTCGGTCTCATTAAGCTGTGGCGTTGAATTATAGAGGTCTAATGATACTGGATCGATACATCCGGGGATCATCTCCTGTATGACGACGAGGTGTTCTGCCCGTCCGGTACACAGGCCCTTCCGCACAAGGAACGAACTCGATGAACATTCTGCTGTACAGTCCCGATAATGGCGTGACACGCAATTTCATGCCGCATCTCTGGATGTTTTTGCTCAAGAGCCTCA
>QHWY01000226.1 GCA_003223875.1 Acidobacteriota bacterium
CGATTCAAGACGAAGGGATAGACTGGGCCGAGCAAGCCGATGAGCAGGAAAATAACTGCAGCGCCTTCAAGGATCGTAGGCAAACGCAGAATTGGATTTGGCCTGCCAATCTCGGTCCGGAGCTGCGCGACAAGAGGGTGTCCCCAATAATGGCGTCTCCAGAAACGCAAGGCCACGGCCAGCAGCAGTAGCGGAACCGCCACATAAATCCATTCGGGATGCTGGAAGGTCATGACCGGCTACCTCGCCGCTTTCAAAATTTCCTGCATATCCTCGGCGACGCTACGCGCGGCTTCGGTATCGGCCGGCATACCATCTCGCGCGTAGCGTAATCTTTCGCAGACCTCCAGAACTCTGGCGACTTTTTGAGTGAGATCCGGCGTTACTCCCAGCCGCTGCATCTCGTCACGCATTTCGTCGGCAGTCAAGCCTATCGTGGTCGTATCGAGGTAGTAACCCATGTACTCTTTCAGGCTTTGCGACGAATGGTCGTAGAAGCTCAAGCAAGTCCCGGCATCGGTGAATTCCGAGGGGATGTGGCTAAACCATCGGGTTCGTAGTGCTTCCATGGCTTTCCGCCGATCGGGGCCTTTGCGCGCTTTCATTCGTCGGACAAACAGTGCGGCTTCCCGTCCGAGACCTGCCACGAGGATTGCGCCGCAAAGCCAGGCGAGGGCGGCGAACATCCACCGATTGTGATTCCATGAGTTCAACGTCACGGCGTCGCGAATATCTTCGGGTTCGGAGGGCAAGGTGCTGCGGATTCCGATGACCGGGCCGGGAACTGAAAGGCTTTCCGCAGCGGCCTGATCTGCGCTGACGGTTTTATCGGATTTTCGAAAGTAATAAAGAGTGAACTGCGGAATCTGCATGCTGGTCTGTCCCGTCGCGAAATTAGCGAGCGTCAGATCGACAAACAGTCTCCGCGCCGAGTTCTTCTGAATCACGAGACTCTTGGCGACGTCGATCACCTGGAAGGGATCCATGTTCACGGTCTCTTGAGTCAGGTTATCGAGCACGAATTCGTAATCGGCGGGGTACTCCACGATAATCAAATAATGGAACTGGTCGCCGGGCCACACGGCCGTGCGGTCCAGCCGCGTCGTGACCGTCATGTTTGAAGAAGGCAGGACCAGTTCCGTACCTGGCTTCTGGCCCCAGGCCTGGTCGCTGCCGAATATCAACGCGAGGCAAAGCAATACGAGGGAGAATAGGCTTGGTTTTTTTGGCAAGATTTTGGCCCGAGTACATTCCCCTCCTCGCAGAGGAGGGGTGGATGCGCCGGAGGCGCAGACGGGGTGGCGCAAAGCGCGAGCCCGGTAGGGCGAAGCCTCGATAGAAGACCGGCAAAACGTTTCGGCCGAACTGACCACCCCGGCGCGCCAGCTTCTATTAAGCTGTTGCGCCTCCCCTCCTCTGCGAGGAGGGGAATATTTTGATTGCGCCTTCGTCATATCTTCTTCCGCCTTTCGAACAGCATCATGAGCGGATCCATGAACGCTTCGCCGACGTTCAGAAACAGACAGTCCATCCCGAGCGAATAAAATAGATTGCGCAGTTCTGCTTTGCGTTTCTCCACTAGAACGTTAAATGTGTTTCGCTGAGATGACGAAAGGCTGAACAACATTTCTCCTCGGCCCTCGGCCGAGCGGAAGCGGAGGAGTCCCCTTCCTGAAGGGAGGTTGCTCTCGAGTTGATCCATGAAAACGATAGGAACCACATCGTGTTTTTGCGCGAGCACCTTGAGATCCGGCAGTTCGGCCAGTCGGTTCATGTTCGGGTCGGTGATGAAATCGGAAAGCAAGAAGACAATAGACATGCTCCGAAGCTGGCTGCGTAGGAAACGCAAGGCGAGTTCCCAGTCGGTTCCCGAGTGGGTGGGTTTGAGGTTATAAAGCTGCTCGATCGTACGCCACACATGCGCGCGGCCTTTGCGAGGCGGTTCGTAGGCTTCAATGGTGTCGCTGAACGCCAGGACCCCAAACTTGCAGCTATCGCTAAGGGCAGAAAACCCGAGGGTGGCGCCGACCTGCATGACACGGAGGTTTTTGGAATGTTTCGCTGTCGAGAACCGCATCGAACGCGAAACATCCACCACGAGAAAGACGGACACCTCCCGTTCCTCGAAATGGCGCTTCAGATAGATTTCTTGCATACGCGCCGAAACGTTCCAGTCGATGCGCCGGAAATCTTCACCGACCTCGTACTTGCGGTGCGACTCGAATTCATAGCCGGGACCTTTGAGCGGACTTCGGCTCTGGCCGAGGCGCAGGCTGCGAATGCGCCGGCCCACATCGATTTCCAGGTATCGAAGCTCTTCGGTTAATTCGGGCGCCAGTGCCATCGTACCTCTTAAGGAATCGGAGTATGCCGCAAGACTTCAGCGACGATTTCGTCCGATGCCACGTTTTCGACTTCGGCCCGAATGGTGCGAATGATTCTGTGATGCAGCACATCGGTTGCGATGTACTTCACATCCGAAGGCAAAACAAAATCCCGGCCGCGAAAGAAAGCCACCGCGCGGCTCATCGCCAGCAGATGATTGTAAGAACGTGGAGATGCTCCGTGCATCACCATTTCTTTCACGATCGGCAGCGCGTCGAGGCGCGTGTTGCGAGTATTTTGGCCGATGGCGACAATGTAACGGCGAATCTTCTCATCGACGTACATATCGCCTACGAGTTCCCGAATCCAAAGGACCGCCTGCGGATCGGCTACCGACTCGACCCGCGTTTTCTCCAAACTTGCAGAGAGCATCTGGTATTCGCTTTCCGGCGAAGGATAATGCACGCGGACCATCATGCAAAAACGATCGAGCTGGGCTTCAGGCAGCGAAAAGACACCCTCCTGCTCCACGGGGTTCTGAGTGGCAAGCACCCAGAACGGATCTTCCAAACCGTACGTCGTCTCTCCGATCGTCACCTGCCGCTCTTGCATCGCCTCGAGCAAAGCACTCTGAGTTTTTTGGGGAGCGCGGTTGATTTCATCCGCCAAAATGATGTTCGCGAAGATGGGACCCTTTTCAGTCCGGAACTCGGCGGTCTTGCTGTCGAAGACTTTGGTTCCAAGAATGTCCGCGGGCAGCATATCCGGGGTGAATTGAATACGCTGGAATCTGGCATTAATGGTACTGGCAATGGCGGAGACGAGCAGCGTTTTTGCCAGTCCGGGCACGCCCTCCAACAAAATGTGTCCCGAGCCTGCCTTCTCCTCCTCGCCTTTTTTAAACGAATAAGGAATGCGCCCGAACAGCGCGATCAAGATACGCCGGATCAGATCATCCTGGCCGATGATCACCTGGTGGATCTGCTCCTCGATCCGGGCAATGATCTCGCGGGCCTCCTCCTTCGTTTTTACTCGTGTCTTCATACTATAGAAAAACGCCTGCCAGTAAACAGGTGAATGCCGCCGTCAGAAAATATATATAGAGATCTTTGCGGACTGCGTTCGATTGAAATCCGGACACGGGCCGGGCATTAAACAGAATTTCTTCCATCGCTTCATCGACCTGTCCGTCGTTCTCACCCCGGAAAAATCGGCCGCCGGTTCTTTCCGAGATGTCCCGCATGGTCTTCATCTCGGCACGGCTGACGAGTCGTGTCCCTCCATCGCGCTCGAGGTATTTCACCACCTGTCCGTTCAAGCCGCCTGCCGTTTCCAGCGGCACGTACGAGCCGGTCGCGCTACCCAGCCCGATGGCATAAATTTTGATTCCCGCTTTGATAACTTCCGTTAGGGGCTTTTCGACCTCTTTCGCCTTATCGTCGCCATCGGAGAGAAGAAGGAACACGACGCGGCGCTTCTCGGCGGCTTGCGGATCGACCTGCCGTTCTGTAGCGACCAGCCGCATCGCGTTCGTTAGCACCGAGCCTACATTGGTACCGGGCTGCGGAGTTTCCTCCTGGTTGAGGTAATCGAAGTAAAGAAGGATATTTTGCGGATCGCTAGTCAGGTAGGACAACACCACGCTCGTCCAATTGAACACGATAAGCCCGTAACGATCCTGCGGCTGCTTCAGATAAATGAACCGTTGGATGATTCTTTCAGCGCGGCCCAGCCGGCTGGGATCCATGTCCCGCGCATACATCGAAGGCGATGTATCCAGCAGGAACACAAGGTCGGTGGGTGTTGGAACAGCGTGTAGCTCTCGCACGATAGCTCTGGGGTAGGCGAGACCCAACGCCATCAAAGCCAGAGCGGCCACAAAGAGCGACCCCCGGCACCATTGTTTACCCGACCAAGAAATTCGCGAGATGGATTGGAGATTGCCGATATTACCGAAACGTAACCGCATCCGGCGCTGGTGCCACAAGCCGATTCCCCAGAGCAGGATCACAAGCGGGATCACCAGCAACAGCCAAAGGTATTCTTGTCTTGCGAATTCCATCAGAGCGGGAGTTCTAAGGTGATAAATCGGCCGGAAGCGCCGGCGGCCGCTGTTGTTCGACGCGAACGTTTTCCATCAGGATCTTAATCTTTCCCTGCTGATTTTGATTCATGAGGTTCCGAACGAAGTTGACGTACTCGAAATTATATTTCCCGTCCCAGTCACTCGGATTGAGCCGCAGGGAATCGCGCATACTGTCTTCTGCGGCGTGAAGAGCTTCTTCCAGTAAACGCGAATCCTTCTGCGGCGATTCGCGGTAGTTCTTCATCGCCTTGCGAAAAGCGATTTCGCCTTTTAGGAGCAGAAATCTGCCGTCATTGTTGGAACCGCCGCCGATTTCGGTCTCGCGGTTGATGCGCTCCAAGGCATCGTCGTAACGTCCGAGCGCATACAGAAGGCGCGCTTGGTTCAATATCAGATTCCGGCGGTCTTTCACCGGTATCAGTCGCAATGCGCCGAGGGACCCCAAACGCTGCTCGATTTTTTCGTATCGCGTCAGAGCTGCCTCGGGATCTCCCTGGCTGTACGCTTTCCCAGCCTGGTCCATGTCCCGCAATAGCGAGTCATAGGTGAATCCGATAACCGTGACAACCAACAGCACAACGGCTGGAACAATCTTGATCAACATAGGACCGGTGCGCGCAATATTAAAACCTCAAACGAACAAACACAAGCCAAGCCCCTTATTGCTCCTGATAAGCGAGTGGCCTGGATTCACTAGAACACTATCCGCATCTGAAGTTGAATCACGCGAGCAGCGCCGGTTTGGGTCGCCTTACCAAACGTAATTCCGCTCAGGTTCGTAGCGAAGTCGGCGTATGTTGTGTGATTGAGCGCGTTCAACATGTCAGCCTTCACCTCGAGCTTCTTGCGTTCAGTCAAACCGAAGCTCTTTCCGAGCGAAAAGTCGAGGTTCCACAAACCGGGCGCACGCACGGGGGAGGAATTGATGTTGCCCCGCCTGATCGTTCGGCCGGATGCTTGAGGGACGTCGACGAGCTTGAAAGCAAAAGGATTGATGTATTGCGTGTTTCCAAAGCTGCAACACTGCTCGTTGATCATGTTCCCGGGGTCGATCAGGTCAGGCCGGCCTCCCGTCTGAGTGATACCTGTGAAGATTGGTATTCCCGTTCGGGATGCGAATATGCCGGTAAGCTGCCAGCCGCCCAAGACATTCCGAGCTAGTGGCGAGTTGGCAAACACACTGGGCACTGAATAGATCCAGTCCGTGGAGAAATTGTGCGTGATATCGCCGGT
Source organism: Acidobacteriota bacterium (assembly GCA_003223875.1). GTDB lineage: Bacteria > Acidobacteriota > Terriglobia > 20CM-2-55-15 > 20CM-2-55-15 > 20CM-2-55-15. The sequence continues at coordinate 5,645 of QHWY01000226.1, forward strand.
CGACAAACTTCGCTCGATCTTAATGTTGTCAAAGTCTTCGATGGAATTCCGCGTCCCGTCTCCGACCCAGCTCTCCGCGATATCGCCACCGGTATAGGACATCGCTTTGCCCCAAGTGTAGTGAACATTGAAGCCCAGTCCGCGCGAGAACCGTTGCCTTAGCGACGTCTGCCAGGAGTTGTAATTCGTCTGCTGAGAATTGTCGTTGTAAGAGCCCTGAATATCACCCGGGTTCGGACGGATTCCCGTGAAGCGGTCGACCACATTGAACGTTCTGACCATCACGAACTTGACGCCGCGTGTTCCTACGAATGCGCTCTCCAGTACGAGTGAAGGAGTCAAAGCCCGCTGAATCCCCAACGTGTAATTCATCGCGTATGGGGACTGATACTTTGGATTGATCCGGCGGGTCACGCCATACTTATGTTCGGACAGCGCGATCAAAGCCAGGTCGTCATTGTAGGTCGGAAATCTCAAGCCGAGAGCGGCAGCTTCCAGCCTGCTCCAAGATTTGGTCGCGGGCAGGTCGGGTCTTGCGATCTGTCCGGAGCCTTCTTCTTGAGGTCCCGCGTCGAACCCTGCAAAGTTCACTCCGAATCCACCTCTGACGACGAAGTCACCCTTGCTGTCGGCAGTGTAGGCGAAGCCAAACCGCGGCCCGAAATTCCAATTATCGTTTTCGTAGGGTTTATTGCGATCGCGGAGTCCGCCCCAGGTGAAGTTCTCTGGGTCGAGCAGTCCATCCAGATTCCACGCCGCGGTGCCGGGTTGGTTTTCATATGCCCGGCTTTTTTCATAGGTCGATGCGCCGCCATACACCGCTGCCGGGGTCACCTTGATAGCATAGTAATTGTCCTCGCGCAGCCCCAGGTTCAGGACAAGCTTCTGGTTGACGCGCCAGTCGTCTTGGACATAGAAGGAATAGCTTGGCAGGTTCCACCTGGTGCTAGGCACAGATCGGCCTAGCGTTACGGAGTTCGGAGTATTCGTTTGAACATCGGCCAAACTGGTGAAGGCAACACTGCCGGCTTGCTGGTTGTCAAATCCTCCAATTTTAAGCCGGAGCGTCCCGCCAACCTTCAAAGCGTGAGGGCCGGTCAGCAATGAAAACTGCTGCTCTGCCGTCCAGGAAGGCCACTTATTAACTCTCCGCAGTCCACCGCGCGTCGTTGTCATCCCGGTGTACGCGAATTTGTTAATGATGCCGAAGCCTTTGGTATATTTTTCGTGGCTTGGGTCGTACTCGTACCAGGTCTTCTCGATCCTCACTTGTGGAACGTGATTCAATCCCATGCGCGTTGACGAACTCATTCGGCCCTTGCCGATCACATAGCCCACGTTCAAACGCCTGACTTTGCTGGTGAAGGCTACGGGCTCTAATGGATCATCAGCCGCTTCGGTTCGACTGGGATGGCCTCCGGCAAATGCAACCGATAAGTTGCCGCCGCCCACCATGTAATCGCCTCTTGCATCGACATGGTCGTCATTCCAAATACTCTGTCCTGGACCAATCCACCGGCCTAACAGATCCGTCATACCGTGCGGCTGATTCGGGATCGGCATGTAATTCAGATTTATCTGTGTTTCGCGGTACGGTAAGTACTGCAGCAGGAGGTTACGAAAATACGGGGTCGGAAACGCGCCGTTGACCGGGACCGTTCCGCGGACGCGGTATCCTTCGTAAGCGAAAAGGAAAAAGACTTTATCGCGTTTGATCGGTCCTGAAATCGAGCCGCCGAATTGGTTCGAGACAGAATTCGGTTTGCTGCTCAGAATTGCCGACCGGGCGTTCAGCGCCGATCCCGAATAGCGCTCCATTAAGCTGCCATGCCAATCGTTCGTTCCCGACTTTGTGACCATGCTCACATGGCCACCCATCCCGCCATATTCCGCTGAGATGACGCCCTTGACGATCTGTACTTCACCAATGGCTTCGGCGCTCATCACCTCAATTTTGGCAAAGTTCCCGTACATGCCGAGCATCTCCGAACCCGCATCGCCGCTTGCGCTGCTTCCGTCTACTGTGGCGCTCATCGAGCCGCCGCCGAGTCCATTCAACTTGTAACGCGTGCCGCCCATGGTGTTGGACGTGAGATCGTTCCGGCTCAAGCCGGTCCCAGCGGCCGCGATGATCGTCGTCACATTGCGATTGATCATTGGAAGGGATGTGACTTGCAGTGCGTTCAGCGCCAAGCGCTGCTCGGGCGACACAGTATTGACCTGCGCCGCTTCCGCAGTCACTGTGACTTCGTCGGTGAGCCCGCCGATCTGCAGCGTGTAGGTGCGACGCAATGTTTGCGCTGCGCCCAGCGAAATGTTTCGGCTCTCGAGGTTCTTGAATCCCGCCATTTCCAATTTTAGCGTGTAGGTACCGACCGGCACGAAATCGAATAAGAATTCCCCTCGCTCGTTGGTGAGTTGCTCGAGGACTGCGGATGTGCCTTCGTTGAGGAGGCGCACCTGAACCCCGGGTAATACTGCGTGTGTCTCGTCCTCCACGACTCCTCCAAAAGTCGCCATCGTCCGCTGCCCGAAACACGAAATCGCCACTGCTGCGATCAGAACAATCGAGAGAACCATGGCAGTCAACGTGGCCTTCAAAATGTTTGATGCTTTTGAACCAGTTGTTGTAGCAGTTTCCCCGTACGTCATCGGATACTCCAAGTAGTCTGACCAGGCTGCGACACCTGATTCAGGGAGCAGCGGAACTTGAATTTGGCGCCTATGTGGGGCGTCAGGTGCGCAGAAACGTCGTGATGTCTTGCGTCAATTCCTCCGGCATCTGTTCGGGCAAGAAATGGCCTGTTGGCATCACCTTGCCCTGAGCCTGGACGGCGCGATCCCGCCAAGTCTGCAAAACGTCGTACATGCGATGGAACGGCCCCTTTTCCGACCACAACACGAGCAGCGGACACTGAATCTTTTTGTCGACGTCCGCCTTATCGTGCGCGAGGTCAATCGAGGCCGCCGCGCGATAATCCTCGCAGATGGCATGGATCGTATCCGGTTGCCGAAACGTCCGCAGGTATTCCTGAAACACCGAGGGGCTGATCCAGTCGGGCAATGGGTCCGTGAGCTTGCTTCCACCAAGCCACAGCAAAGTGCATTTCAGAAAATATTCGGCGCTGTTCTGGACCATAGTTTCGGGGAACGGCGGCGGCTGAATCAGCAGAAACCAGTGATAAAAAATCGTGGCGAACTCTTGCGTGATGTGCTGATACAGCAGATACGTGGGCACAATATCCAGAATGACGAGCTTCGTGAGCGCTAGGGAGTGATCCAGAGCCAAGCGGTGCGCCGCGCGTCCGCCGCGA
>QHWY01000227.1 GCA_003223875.1 Acidobacteriota bacterium
GACGATCTTCCGGGGTGGCTTCGGCATTTTTGACGTGTTGGCCCTACCCTACGCGTTCACGTTGATCACGCCGTATGTGGCTCCGTTTTCTCAACGCGTAGTCGCGGACGTGCTTCCGCCTGGTTCTTTTCCGATGGAAGCATTTCGGGAAGCGGCCGGCAACTCTGCAAATCTTTCCACAAGCTATGTCGAACATGCTCCGAAGCGAAGTTATGTGATGCAATGGAACCTGAGCGCAGCTCGGGAAATTTCGCCTGGCATTGTTGTCACGCTCGGTTACGTCGGATCGCGGGGAGTCCATTTACCCTACCGAGACGAAAACTTTGACATGGTTTTGCCGGCGCTGACCCCCGCCGGTTATCTCTTCCCGCCTAAAGCGGATAGTCAGAAATTGAATCCAGCTTTTGGACGCATCACAGGTATGTTGTGGCAGGCCGACTCGTTCTATGACGCATTGCAGGTAGTGACCACGAAGAAAGTGAGCCATGGTATCCAGCTTCACGCGGCGTACACGCTCGGCAAGAGTATCGACACACTGTCTGCGACTGTGGCGAACGACGCTTTCCCCAATGGACTATTCAATCAGCTCTTCTTCGATCAGCGCACAACCCGGGGCTTATCGGATTTCGATGTGCGCCAGAATTTTGCTTTCAACTTTACCTGGGCCGTTCCCGCCCTCAAGATGCGCTCGGGGGCGGCGCAATGGGCATTTGGTGGATGGCAGTTGGGGGGCATTTACAGGGCCTCAAGCGGCCAGCCTTTTACTCCACAACTGGGTGGCGATCCATTAGGCATGAAGTTGGATCAGACCAGCGAGCCGCCGGACCGCCTTGTGGGCCCAGGCTGCGAAACTCTGGTCAACCCCGGGAATCCTAACCACTACATCAAAACTCAGTGCCTGGCTTTTCCGAATCCGGCAAACCTTCGAGGCAACCTCGGACGCAATACTCTGATCGGGCCGGGAAGGTCGAAATTTGATGCCTCGATTTTCAAGAACAACACCATGCGGCGTTTTGCAGAAAACGCCAATATCCAGTTCCGCGCGGAGATTTTCAATCTTTTTAATAGGGCTAATTTTTCCTCTCCGACCGCTAACCTCACCGTATTCGATCAGACTGGAAGCCCCGTCTCCGGCGCCGGGCTGATTACCACCACACAAACGACGTCCCGCCAGATTCAATTTGCGGTGAAAGTGATCTGGTGAGCCGATGGTGGGTCAGTTTGAATTTTGGCAGTTTTTTTATGCGTGGCAACATTCCCCTCCTCGCAGAGGAGGGGTGGATGCGCGGTTAATAAAATAAGTCGCGCAGCCACCTTGTTCCGCGCAGACGGGGTGGTCAGTTCGGCGAACCGTTACAAGACTGCGCCGGTCTGACCACCCCGTCCGCTCCAATAAGGAGGCTTCGCGATATCTGTTTGATGTCGCGGCCACCCCTCCTCTGCGAGGAGGGGAATGCGCTCGTTTTCAAACTGACCCACTACCGGTGAGACACATCCGCTTGACTTCGACATAACACAACGCAACGAAAAACGCGCCGCATAGGCTATTTCGCCGCAGCTTTCTGCTCTTCCAGCCTGGCCTTGAAAGCCTTCTCTTGTAAATCCAGATGCGCCAGGTAGCCCGCGTGATCGATGAAGGGATTCGGGCCGCCCTTTCCCAGCTTCGCGTACTTGTCCTTGAGAAGGTAGAAGCGGCCGTGCGCAGCGAGAAAAACGTCGCATGGCAGCGAGCGAAGGACCTTGAAGCTGCGCACGTAATCGTCAACGATCTCAGGATATTCTTTGCTGTTCACCAGAATGTAGCCTAGGTTGTTCGGATTCCGCTGCAAGCCAATGCTGCCGAGGATCACGACGTCGTAGGACTTCCCGCCGTCTTGCACCTTCATGGTCCAAGTGGTACAGCCCCTGGTGTGGCCCGGCGTGAGGTGGGCCACCAGGGTGACGCCTCCCAGTTTGACCTCGTCGCCGTCGTGCAAGACGCGGTCGATCGGGTGCGGTTCTCCCCGGGGACGCAGCTTTTGTAGTAACGGAACATCCTGCTCCAGGGCCATCACGCGCGCGCCGGTCAGTTTTTTAATAAGCGCGTCGCCCTCCATGTGATCCGCGTGAGCGTGGCTGCCCAGCAGGATCTTGACATCGGCGAAACGGAACCCCAGCTTCTCGACCGAGGCACGAATCATCGGGACCGTTTGTTCGTAGTCGCTGTTGATGAGGATGTGTCCCTCCTGCGTCGTGATCAGGAAGGAACCCAGCCCCTCAGTGCCGACGAAGTAGATGTTCCCGATCACCTTGTGGGCCGGAAACGGCTTGTCGTTGTCGTAACCATCGACCACCTCCGCGGCCAGCTGCACGGTGCAAAGGCCGGCGAGAAGTGCGAGAAGAAGGGTTTTGTAACGTTGCATAGTGACCGCAGTGTAGCAGACCCGGCCGAGCACGCCCAAGGTTTGGCGCGACTGTGCGAGGAGCAATTTGCGTTGAAACTGATTTGGTGAGATGCGGACAATCGCGCTTGTCATGTTCCGCTAAATATAGGCGTCTGTTGACTGTGGACCGTCGCCAAAAAACCGCAAAGGCTCAGAATCAAGAGGGCGGCACTGAGACATTTGGTATGGTTCATACGTTCCATCCTTATTCAGTTCTTCGACGTTTCAGATTCACCAGCCTGCTGATTTGCGGTGAGCTTACTCCATAAGCAGAAGCAAGATATGCTTGTTTATATTTTCCACTCCTGTATAGGCGGCGAATCTTTTGAATGGTCGGCATATTCAGTTTCTTCTTCATCAATTCGAGACCGGCATGCTCACATGATTTGTGAATAAAACCGTGGGGTTTTCAGCCAATTTTCAGTTTGGCACACTAAGATTCTTCGCTAATTCAGCGCGTTAGTTTTTGAATCTGCGTTCGACGGCGACATGCTTGTCGTGTGTTATTGCCGAAAAGCTGATTCAATCTGCGCAAGGAGGACAAAATGAGGAATCGTCTAGCACTGTGTGCCATGGTTCTCTTTCTGCCGGGCTTGGCCTTTGGCCAATCCTCGGCCCTTCAGCTGACGCAGCGCATCGCGCTGCCCAATGTCAACGGGCGCATGGATCACATGGGCATCGACATTGCGGGCCAGCGCCTGTTCGCCACCGCCTTCGACAATCACACCCTTTCGGTGATCGACTTGAAGGCCGGCCAGCAGGTTCGCTTGATTCCCGATCTCGATGAGCCGCAGGCGGCTTACTACGATGCCGCCACCAATCACCTCTTCGTCTCTGCGGGCGGCGACGGCTCAGTGAAGATGTTCGATGGCAAGACTTTCCAGCTGCTGCAAACGATCAAGTACTCGGCCGACTCCGACAACCTCCGCTACGACGCCAAGAACAAGCACGTCATCGTCGGCTATGGCGGGGAAAAGTTCCTCTATGGCGCGCCCACGCGCCAGCAGGGCGACGGCGCGATGGGGATCATGGATCTCGCGGGCAAGAAGGTGAGCGAGATCGCCACGGATGCGCACCCCGAGTCCTTCCAGCTCGAGCAGATGGGGAGCCGCATCTTCATCAATGTCCCGGACAAGAAGGAAATTCAGGTGGCCGACCTTGCCACTGGGAAGACCGTCGCCCACTGGCCGGTGAGCTGCCCGGAAAATTTCCCCATGGCGCTCGATGAAGCCCATCATCGGGTGATCGTTGCCTGCCGCAATCCCTCTGGCCTCGCGGTTTTCGATACCACGAGCGGCAAGGAGGTCGCGTTGGTCCCAATCGACCAGGGCTTGTTCTCGGACGATATATTCTATGACGCGGCCAAGAGCAGGATTTACGTCGTCGCCAGGACGGCGGCGCCAAACGATCCGAGAGCCCCTGGCCCAGGCGTGCTCGAGATCATCCGGCAGAAGGATCCCGACCACTATGAGAAGGTGAGCACGCAGCCGACCGGCTTCGGCGCGCAGACGGGATTCTTCTCAGCTCCTTTGAGCAAGCTCTTCGTCGCCACGCGGCGCCAGCAGGGCGGAGCCGGCGGAGAGATCCTCGTCTACGACACGAAATAGGGGCGAAGACGTCACAAACACCAAAACGTCGAGATCAACTGCGGTTCAAGCCATCAGAAGCTGCTCTGTGTGGAAGAGTGGCGGGTTGGGAGCCCTGGAGAAAGATGCGGCGCGGGCGGGACCCGATTCCAAAGCGGCTGGGGGCTGCAGCTGCAGCCGTCGCGCGGGAACATGGGATTAACCCGACATCGAAAGCGTTGCATTTGGAGCTTAAGAAGCTAAAGGAGTTCGTGCAATCGGCAAGGGCCACAAAGCGAACGGTCCCACCGACGCCGCAGTTTGTAGAACTGATGACGCCGCCGACGGTTTCAGAGTGCGTCATCGAGCTGGAAGGGCGGCATGGCAAGATGCGCATTCAATGGAGAGGAATGACAGCGGCGGATCTGGCCCAGCTCAGCCGGATGATAATTGAGCAGACGCGATTCAGATCACGCCGCAGATGAAGATTCTGTCGCGATCGAATCCGTGGACGTGCGCACCGGAGTTTTCTTTGGGACGAGCTTGTACGCCGGCGTGCCCGCGGCCGGAACCGGCGCAAATATGGAATTATGCCGTGCCGGAATAGACTTACGAACGGCTCGCGGCTGTGCGCCAACGGCGAGTTGTTTTGGTATGACTATTTTGCGTTCCCTACACGAACCGTATACGCCATAGACGCACGGATCCGTTGCGCTTCCATTTGCAGACGTTGTGCCTCTACAGAATTGGACAAATCTTTGAGGACCTTGGCATAAGTGTCTAGCACATCAACCACTTCCGGCATTTCAACCGCCAGGACACGTCCGCGAGCGATCTCTGCCGCGCGAGCCAACATCTCCTCAGCTCGAATGGCGTCATTTTCTAGGAGATAAATTCCGCCAAGTCCGTACAGTGTGCGCATCATGAACATTGCATCAAAGGATGTTCTTGACTGCTCAAGGATTGCAAGGCTTCTTTGGAACTGAGACTCCGCCTCATGGTAACGGCCGGTCACGGCGTATAACGATCCAAGATTGTCGAGCACGATACTTAAGTTTGGATCAGAGCGTCCCGGCCGGACTTCAGCCAGTTGCAAGGAGCGTCTGTAGGCGTCCTCGGACTTCGCATATTGTCGTGTGACCTGATAAACGCGTCCGAGGTTGTTGATTATTTGCCACAGGTCCACATCCAACAGATTATTTGCGGTAAATTGAAATTCGGTTGCGCGGAGAAAGGAACTCTGGGCTTTGGCCATCTTTCTCTGGTGGTAATAAATGACGCCGAGATTGGTTAGAATTTGTGCATTCAGGCAGGGATCTTCCACCTTATTCTTAGCGACCAGCCTCGACGCTTCCTTCAATGCCGCCAGTGCTTCACCGTACCGCCCCTCGGCTGTCGAAGCCGCCGTCAGATTTCTCCACACAGTGGCAAGCGCATGGCTACGTTCACGGTGGTGGCTCAACAAAGAGATGGCTTTTCGATAGTCCCGCTCGGCGTCCGCGAATTGCCTCTTCGCTTGTTGGATGTCGCCCAATGCCGAGTAGCTGAGCGCAACCTCACAGTCATTATTGATTGTTTCGGTCAAAACCAGCGCTTTGCGAATGAACTCTTCGGCTCGCGCATAGTGGCCCATTTCATATTCGGCAAGGCCGGCCTCGCGTAGGCTGACACAGTCCTCCGCGCCGGGAATCGTCCTACCGAAGAGGAGAGTAATCGTCAGCAGTACAGATGCCATTAGAAACCTCGCTATAAATTAGAACCAAACTCGCTGTAATTCTTCGCTCAGCGAGCAATCCACGTTGTCTACGGCTCGGGCTGACAGCCTGGTGAAGCACGTTCAGCGTCAGGATCTCCTATGGGCTGCGCAGCACTTGCTTTTCATAGCGATCATTCGACTCTCGCAAGAATCGCGGTCAAGGCTGTACTTCGAATACCTGAACCGCTGCGGGCTGGCCGGCGTACGGAGTCGCCGGAACGTATAGCCGATTGAGTTCCGGTACGAAGAATGAAGTACTGGCGCCTGGTACGCTGGGAATCTTCGCGATAAGCGGATAATGATCAGGATCGCGCTGGTCGAAAACAGCAATCTCGCCATCCCCGCCGGACATATAGATACGCTTATGGGCCGCGTCATACCAAAGATCATCGGTGTGGCCGACTCCCTCCACGCTGGTCACGATTTTGCCCGACTCGGTGTCAAGCACGACGAGCCTGGCAGGGTTCCGGCTGCCGATGAAAAGGCGATGGTTCATCGTATCCAGCGCCATCGGATAAAAAGGTTTGAATCCCTGCACCTGCCATTTGTCGAGCACGAGGCGTTTGTTTTCACTCGCCACCGCGATATAGCCCAACGTCGGTAAATTGGCGAATATTCTTCCGCTGCTCATCTCCACCTGAAATGACTCGGACTTCGCGTCAAGAGGGATTTCAAACATGGGCTTTCCATCTCTTGAATCCAGGGCTCTGATTCCAAATTGATACGCTACATCAACAAGGCCGGCTCCGTAGGTTCTGGCGCTAAATGCGTCGTAGCGAATGTTATCGGCGCCCGGAAGGTCAGTCACGCTACGAACCAGTTTGTATGTGGTGCCATCGTAAACGTTCACGAGATTCAGTTCCCCATCGGAAATGAAAATCAGATTGGACTGCGGGACAAAGAGTGCCCCCTGCGCGTCTTTGAATCCGGTAATGGTGTGGAGCGGTTTTGCTGAGGCCAGATCGATGACCTCCATTGTTCCATTTCCGAGAGCGGCCAAAAACAACCGCTTGCCCTGGAGGTCAACCGATATGTGGTCAATTCGACCCTTCACGGCGGGCAAGGGGATTTTTTGGACGAGTTTCAGGGGCTGAGGCGCCTGCTGGCTCTGGGCCATCGCCAAAAACAGGCAAAGCCCCAAAACCATGACGATGGCATTGAGACATTTCATACGATTCATACGTTCCTTCCTTCCCCGATGATCATAGATGTCATTGGGTTTTGCGTCGTTTGAGATTCACAATCCTGCTGATCTGAGCAGAACTGACGTTGTGGATGGAAGCGAGGTAAGCTTGTTTGTACTTTCTCGTCTTGTACAAACGTCGAATCTTCTGAATCGTGCCCATGGTCAGTTTTCTATTCATGGCTGAGCGAGAACGGAGGCACCAATCTCCTGGTGTAACGGAATGCGAACTTCAAAAGTCGAACCCTGCCCAACAACACTTTCGACAAGGATCTCCGCACGATGCGCTTCCGCAATCCACCGTGCGATCGAGAGGCCAAGTCCGGCTCCCGACTCTCGGGAGCGTGCCTTGTCCGCGCGATAGAACCGCTCAAAAATAACGGGCAGATCTTCTTGCGATATACCGATGCCCGTATCCCGAACGGTAGCGACGGCATTGTTCCGGTTTGTGTTAAGACCAATGAAAACGCGCCCGCCGGTTGGCGTGTATTTCACTGCGTTGTCGATCAGGATTAGGAACAAGCGACGGAGTGCATGGGCGTCGCCGTTCACAAGGATTGGAATGTCGGGAATTTCGCGGTCGAGTTGAATCTGTTTCGACAGAGCAAGCGGTTGGCCCGCCATTGATGCTTCGCCAAGGATCGACGCGATGTCAACCGTCGCAAAGCCTACGGCCTCAGCGCCCGAGTCCATTCTTGCCAAAGTCATTAGGTTATCGATCAGAATCCCCGTCCGTTCGGCTTCTTCAAGGATCTGACCCAGTGCCTCGCGGTATTCGGATTTATCCCGGTCACGCCGAAGCGAAAGCTCGGCGGTTGTCCGTATGAGCGCGGTGGGAGTGCGGAGCTCGTGAGAGGCGTCGGCGGTGAACTGCGTGATCCTCTTGAAGGCTGTCTCAAGGCGATCCATCATCTGGTTAAATGTTTCAGCCAGCCGTTGCAGTTCGTCTCCTGTTTTGAGACGCGCGAGCCGCATCGATAAGCTATGTTCGCTGATAGATCGTGCGGTGCTGGTGATTGCATCGACAGGCGCAAGCGCCCTGCGGCTCATCCAATATCCGCCGAAGCTTGCAAGAACAAGCACGATGGGGATGGATAAAACGAGTAGCCATCGAAGCTCCTCCAGGACGTCGAATACTTGAGCCAGCGGTGCCGCCAACTGAACGGTATAGCTATTTCCGGGCACTCCAAACCTGGCAGACACAATCCGCAAAGGAACCCCGCGAACAATCTGTGTGTCGTAACGCGGCGCGGCCTGAGCTTCACCCGGCCGCGGTATGTCGTAATTGCGAATCGAGGCCGATCGAAAGATCCAGTTTCCTTGCGCATCACTCACCTGCAGGAGGTCGCCTCCAGGCCTGAGACCGGAATGCTCGCGAAGTTCGTAGGTGAGATCTTCCTCTGAGAAGACTGGTCCCATGCGATCCATAAACCGGCGAATGCCCTGCAGCCGCTGCCGGAGATCTTCGTCGATGGCGGCGTGTACGCTCCCTCGAACCGCAAAAAAGATGCCGACGCCAAACGCAACAAAAGTTATGGCCTGAACGACAAAGTACCAGAGGGTCAATCGGGCGCGAATGGATGCCGGTCTCATGACGGCTCTTCTTCCCGAAGCACGTAACCAAAGCCCCGAATCGTATGGATCAGTTTCACGGCGTGCCCGCTATCCACTTTTTTACGAAGGAGCCGGAGAAACGCGTCAAGTGTGTTGTTCTCAATTTCGCTGTCGAACCCCCAGATGGCTTCGACAATCGCGTTTCTCGACAGGACCCGGCCGGAGTGCCGCATCATGAATTCGAGCAGCAAATACTCGGTTTTGGTGAGATGAATTTGCTCCCCTGCACGGCGTACAGTGTGAGTTACCGAATCGAGCACAAGATCCGCGATCTTGAGTTTCGGTAAACGCTCTATAGGGCCTCGCCTGGAAACGGCTTGCAATCTGGCTAACAACTCGTGGAAGGCGAAAGGTTTCGTCAGATAGTCGTCCGCGCCG
>QHWY01000463.1 GCA_003223875.1 Acidobacteriota bacterium
AAACAGCTCGATCTGCGCTTCAGCCGGATCTTCAAGTTCGGCGAGAGGAGAAAGGTGCAGGCGAACTTCGACGTCTACAACATTTTCAACGGCAACACCGTCCTGAACGAGCAGACGCGATACCAGGCGCAGAATAACCCGTGGCGGAACGTACTCCAGATTATGGGCGGACGGTTGGTGAAGTTGGGAGCGCAGGTCAATTTTTAGCGAGCAGTGGATGTTTGGATGGCGCCATTCCCCTCCTCGCAGAGGAGGGGTGGCGCGAAGCGCCGGGGTGGTCAGTTCGGCGTAACGTTGCGCCGGTCTGACCACCCCGTCTGCGCCTTCGCTTCGCTCGGCGCATCCACCCCTCCTCTGCGAGGAGGGGAATGACGCCAGCTAGCTTCACTTCGTGTAGGTAATCGTTCGCGTGGTCGATCCCCCACCCGATTCCAGATCCCGCAGGATCGTAAGTGTGTTTCCATTCACGCTCAACACATCGCGGCACCAGTTCTGTCCTCGTTTGTAGTGCAGATGGAGCTTCGATCCTTCCCAATGTGCTCGTGTCTTCAGACCATTGACATCACCGGGCGGAGTGACGGCCGTGTTGCCATCCAGCGTGTAGACCGCTTTCATAGAACCACTCTGAAAAGTTAGATCGCGGCCGGTCTGGCCGATGACGACCGTTTGCGCGATTGCGCCAAAGGCTTCGTCGCCACCGCCGCCGATGCCGCGGCCGCTCGGCGGCGGCTCGATCTTGCTGAGCGTCCAGGAACCTGAGAAGTTTGCATTCGTTTGGGCTTTCACGACAACGGCCACGGCGACGGAGAGCACGACAGAAAAGAGTACGACTCGTTTCATCATCGTCGTTTCCTCAGTTGGCGTTGACTTTCGGCATCAGCGGCTGCGGTCTGAAAATGTGCGCCGGATCCGCGCCGGGGCGGGGTATGAACTTCTGCGGTCGACCACCGAAGACTTCCGCCGTATACAAGTTTCCGTCCGAGTCAGCCGCAAATTCATGCACCGCCCAGAACAGGCCGGGGGCTGTGCCGTGTGTTCCCCAGGCATAGAGCAACTTTCCATTCAAGTCGTACTTGAGCAACTTGTCGAGCGGTCCTGAGAACGCCCATAGAAAATTGTCGGCGCTCACGCGGATCGTATACGCCTGATGGATGTTCGGCCACATGTCGAGAAATTTGCCATTCTCGTCGAAGATCTGAATACGGTTGTTGGCGCGATCGGAGACGTAGACGCGGCGGTTGCGATCCGTCGTCACGGAGTGTGGAGTATTGAATTGCCCTGGTCCGGTCCCAGGCGTTCCCCAGGCCATCAGGTACTTCCCATTCTTATCGAACTTCACGACGCGTGTGTTGCCGTAGCCGTCGCTGACGAAGAACGTGCCGTCGGGCAGCCAGGCCACGTCGGTGGGGCGTTTGAAGTGTTTGTCGTCATTGCCCGGTTCGTCCCGTTCTCCCAGCGTCATCAGCAGCTTCTTCCCGTCGTTGGAGAATTTGAAAACCTGGTGATGGATGTCGTCGGTGACCCAGACGTTGTGTTCCGGATCGTACGGACTGATCGACACCGAGTGCGGACCGCGTCCATCTTCGAAAAGTTTGTCCCATTGTGTCCACGACTCGATGACCTTGCCGGTTGCGTCAACCACGACGATGCAGTTGCGAAACTCCGGAGTTGCCCCCGTTGCCTGCTGGCCGAGAGAACCCCAGTACCCGTTAAAATTGTTCGGCAGCTTTTCCGGCAGCTTCAGCTCGCCGCGGTTTGCGATGAAGATTCGGTTAGGCGTCTCCGCGAAGATGCCGCCCGTCGAGCCCCAAATGTAGCCAGGTTTGGCCACCGACAACGGCAGCGGCCATTTCTCGGCGACTGTGTAAGGTCCCGTCATATCGTCGCCGCCTTTCTCCTGCACAAATGCAGGCGCCGGTAGAAGCAGCAACCCGATCACGACAGCGAACGTGGAAAGTGTGATACGCATCGACTCCTCCTTCCACGATTCTTACTGCCGATCGAGAAGCTGGATTGCGGATTGACGCCCTTTTGCGTTCGAGTCAGCGTCTTGCCGTCTTTTGAGACCACTTCCGTTACCGTGCCGATTTGTTTTCCTTTGAAGTAAGTGGTGCGCTGGGTGGTGGAGGCATCGATGCGTTTCAGCCGAACCGTTTGCCCTTGAACCGCGTCACGGGCTGTTGATGTGAACGGGTAGTCCTTTCCATCGTACTTCGCAGTGTAGCTGTTGGTCTGATGCCCCTGCGCATTGTCGATCTCTGCGGTCAACCTTAAGGCATCTCCGACCATGTCATAGGTAATGACC
>QHWY01000461.1 GCA_003223875.1 Acidobacteriota bacterium
TGTTGTGTACGAGACGCAACTGCCGGCGGGAAGACTAGTCATCCGCTTCGAGCCGCCGCGTCTGCGCAAGAATGTTCCTGGAGCGCAGTGAGACGGTGCTAAGGGACAGGCTTCGCTGGCTGGTGCTACTGACCCTGCTGCATGATACGATTCGGCGGATGGGCCTCACCTACATCGACGGAACAGTGAAGGCGCCCGGCCGCCGTCAACGCGCCAAGCGCATCCGATTCTTGATCGACTCTGGGGCCATATACTCCGTGCTTCGCCGCAAAGACTGGATGACGCTCGGCCTCAAGCCGGGGCGTGAGCTAGAGTTCGTACTTGCCGACGGCAGTACGCTCACGCGAGGCGTGAGTGAATGCACCTTCGAGATCGAGGGCCGGCGCGCCACATCCCCGGTTGTGCTTGGTGAGACAGAAGACGAGGCCTTGCTTGGCGCAGTCACGCTTGAGACGCTCGGCCTAATGTTAAATCCGCTTAGCCGAACGCTGCAGCCAATGCGAATGGTGCTCGCTCGATCGAGACGCTGACTGGACTGGATTGTTCGAGGCTTCACTATGCGCCCTACCACACGTATGCCGTTTCAGCGGACGGCCAACGCTTCCTCATCCCCAGCCCGGCCTCGAGTTCGGCAGAGGAAACGGCATCTCCCCTCGTCCTTATCCATCAATTGGCAATCGGGGCTTGCAGCCCGCGAAAGACACTGAATGTCGGCCAGTGTTCGGCCGTCGTTCGACCCCGGAAAAGCGGCTGGCCGAATCAAATCCGCCAGGTTGGCCCATCCGGGTGAGCCGGATTGGGAATGACTTTTCGATTCGCGCAATCGACGAGGACGATCATAGATTCCAGCGCCGTCTGACCGAGGAGCATTTGGTTTCCGAGGACGAAAGCGTCTTCGAAAACTTCTCTGTCATAGATCTTGATAAGCATCGGGCTGGAGACACCAACCGGAACTTTGCTGCCGTCCGCGAGCGCCGCAGCAGAAGCGACTACCAAATTTCGGCGATGTTGAAAACGAATCCAGGCAGCACAGGATCGCCGCTGATCCTGGTGGGATTCTCCAAGCATTCCACGGGATGCCCTGGACGGTAGATATAGACCCGAGTTTCAAAAGGATCAATAAGCCAGCCGAGTTGTGCGCCGTTTGAGACATATTCCGCCATTTTGTCTTGAAGCTCGGTGAGTGTATTGCTTGGAGACATCACCTCGGCGACGAAATCCGGACACAAATGGCCGAACTTCTCAAGCTCTTCCTTACTGAAGGCAGCGATCCGGTCGCGACGGACCCAAGAAGCATCCGGGCCGCGTATCGCGCTGTCGGGCAGTTTATAACCTGCGCTCGGACCATTAACAATGCCGGTTCCATTTTTAAGCGCCCAATCGGTAAGGTGATAGCACAGGATGTTCTCGCGCCAACCGCTCAGGAATCCCGCAGGAGGCATAATGATCAGCTCTTTCCGGGCCGTGAGTTCCATGAATAAATCGCGATTGTCGCTACAAAGCTGGAAAAATTGTTCCTCGGTTAAGCCGACATTTTCGACGTTGAGGACCAGCTTGCTTGGGACAACTTGTTCCTTTACCGGCGGCACGCGCGCCATGTGCTCCTCCTGCCCACAATTTTATCGCACGTGATCTGCCCGACCCGACAGATTCTGATCATCCTCAACCGGTTGACACAACCGTTGGTGAAACGAAAAACGCGCCGGTGGGCGCGGTCCATATGCATACTGCTCGGCTGGCCGCACGGCGCTAGTGTGGTGTCCCAAATAAATTTTGACAAGCAGACATGTTTCAGTTTGGGTACATCCCCTCCTTACAAAGGAGGGGTGGACGCGCCATTAGCAAAATGGATCCGTTCCGAAAAAAGGCGCGGACGGGGTGGTCGCTCACAAGCGATGCTTCGGAATGCGTTTGTGAAACGTGTCGCGTGAGCGACCACCCCGTCTGCGGCTCTTCGGTGGCTTCGCGACTTTTGAT
>QHWY01000462.1 GCA_003223875.1 Acidobacteriota bacterium
AAACATGAAGTGGGACACCACACTAGTGACCGGGTTTCCATAATTTTCAAAGTTTGGGCGTCAATCTTCAATAAAGTTTCATTCTATCTGTGCGCTTGCCGTTCTGAGTCTTGATACGATGTCTACCCAAGCCTGGCGCGAAAGGAATGTGATGAGGCTAATTCTCTTACTTCCCCTAGCTATGTCAGCCAATCTGTTCGCCGCAGATGGTCCATGTGTTCTCCCGAGCCGGGGACACTTTCAAGTTCATGTGGGCACTGCGGGACTGTTTGGAGCCTTGGCACATAATCATCTGATCCAGAGTGAGAGAATCACCGGTTGCGCGACGCTAGACCCAAGAGATCTGACCAGATCGTCCATCAAGGTGGAATTTCCCACGTCAGCAATCCGAGTGATTGATCCAAAGGAAAGCGCTAAAGACCGCGCCGAGGTTCAGAAAACAATGGAGACCGAAGTTCTCGGGATTACGCAGTTCCCTGCAATCAC
>QHWY01000001.1 GCA_003223875.1 Acidobacteriota bacterium
ATAGGAGTAAAGCGCCCCTCCCTCGAGAATGCTCCTTATATAAGGATGTGTTTTGAACTGCTGGAACCGCTCGTGCGGATCGAGCCTGGGATCCAGGTAATCGAGACCGATGACAAATCCTATAGAAACCCGCCCGTCTGCCATGTTGTAGATGAAACCGCCGCCGAATTCCTCATTGCGCAGCGGCCAACCCATGGTGTGAATCACACGGCCGCGCCTGTTCTTTTCCTTGGGCACATCCCAAATTTCTTTCACGCCGGCGGCAAAGACTTGCGGGTTGCTTTCTTTGTTCAGGTTGAACCTTTGGATCAGTTGTTTTGTGAGCGAACCACGTGAACCTTCGGCAAGGATTGTGATCTTCGCCCGAATATCAATTCCAGGTTCGAAATTGCCGCGTGGATTCCCGGATTGGTCGATCCCTTTGTCGCCCGTGCGCACGCCGGTGACAGTATTTCCGTCAATGAGGAGCTCTGCGCCGGCGAATCCGGCAAATATATCCACGCCGCTTTTTTCGACCTGCTCGCCGAACCATCGCGTGAACTTGTTTAGAGAGATAACGTAATTGCCGTGATTTTGAAGTGGCGGAGGAATAATCGGGAGGCCGAATTTGTGATTCTTCGTAAGAAACAGGACGTGATCCTCCTCGACCGGGCTTTCAATTGGAGCACCCCGCTGTTTCCAATCCGGCATCAATTCGTCGATGCCACGCGGGTCCATGACAGCGCCTGAAATGATATGCGCTCCGATCTCTTTGCCTTTTTCGAGCACCGCGATGGATAGATCTTTATTCAACTGCCGGAGCTGGTATGCGGCAGCGAGGCCCGCCGGACCACCGCCCACTACGAGGACATCGACTTCGAGAGACTCCCGTTCGCTCATACCCTAAGCGTAACGCAAAGGGGAAATTAGCCACAAAAAGGCACAGGATTCACAAAAAGTTTTTGTGCCTTTTTTGGCCAATTGTCCGCATCTCAACCTTCGTATTTTTTGAAGAGGAGCGCGGCGTTGGTCCCGCCGAAACCGAAGGAGTTCGAAAGCGCGTAGCGGACGTTGGCCTTACGCGACTTGTTGGGCACGTAATCGAGGTCGCAGTCCGGATCCGGTATTTCGTAGTTGATGGTAGGCGGAATTACGCCGCGCTCGACAACTAGCGAAGTAATCCCCGCTTCAACTGCACCGGCGGCGCCCAGCAGGTGTCCAATCATGGATTTTGTCGAGCTTATGGCCACCCTCGGCGCATGTTCTCCAAAGAGACGCCTGATCGCACAAGTCTCGATCCGATCATTTGGAGGAGTCGATGTGCCATGAGCATTGATGTAATCGATCTGGCCTGGGCGAACCCCCGCATCGGTAAGCGCGTTGAGCATGACACGATGAGCGCCATTACCATCGTCGGGAGGAAGAGTAATGTGAAATGCATCACCGCTCATGCCGTATCCCACGAGTTCGGCGATGATTTGAGCGCCGCGTTTCTTCGCTAGTTCGAGGTCTTCAAGCACGAGCACTCCCGCACCTTCGCCGACGACAAACCCGTCTCGATCCTTATCGAAGGGACGCGAAGCTCGATGCGGTTCTTCATTGCGTGTGGATAGGGCTCGCATCGCGGCGAAACCGCCGACCCCCATCGGAGTAACGGCCGCTTCCGATCCGCCGCAGATCATGACGTCGGCATCAGCTCGAGAGATGACCCGAAACGCGTCACCCACCGCATGTGCTCCGGAAGAGCACGCCGTGCACGGTGCCGAGTTTGGGCCTCTGGCTCCGAACCGGATCGAAACCTGGCCCGCCGCAAGATTGATGATGCTGGAGGGGATGAAGAATGGCGATATTTTCTTCGGCCCGCCCTCGAGAAATGCCTGATGCTCGCGTTCGATGATCGTAAATCCGCCGATGCCGGAACCGATGAATACGCCTGTGCGCTCTGCCAACTCGGAGCTAATGGTCAAACCCGCTTGTTTCATCGCGCCATCTGCGGCAGCGACCGCGTAATGGATGAACGAGTCCATTTTCTTAATATCTTTCTTGTCGAACCATCGGAGGGGATCAAAGTCTTTGATCTCGGCGGCAATCTGTGTGGAAAATTGCGTGGCATCAAAACGGGTAATTCGCGTGACCCCGCTGCGTCCTTCGCATAATGCCTTCCAGGTCTCTTCAGTTCCCGTTCCCAGCGCGGTAACCAAGCCCACGCCAGTGACCACAACTCGTCGCTTTTGCAAAATACAACCTCTTACTGCGGACTGCTTTTACTACGATTTCGGCAGATGAGACTCGATGTAGCTGATCGCATCTTTGACTGTCGTAATTTTTTCGGCGTCTTCGTCGGGGATTTCCATCCCAAATCCTTCTTCGAGCGCCATCACCAACTCGACGGTATCCAGCGAATCCGCACCTAGATCGTCGATAAAGGAAGCAGTGGGCGTCACTTCGGATTCGTCGACTCCCAACTGTTCAACAATGATTTGTTTGACCTTATCTTCAACTGAGGATGCCATTCGTAAAGACCTCCCTATTCAATCCGGTACGCTTCGCGTACCCCTATTTACACTACAAGCGCGCGCGTACACGAACAAACCCGCAATTATAACGCGCTCAAAACATTTTCCACCGATTTCTCGTCTTCGGCGTTCAGCATTGTAGCCGACTTATCGATAGATCGAATCAAACCCAGCAGGATCTTGCCCGGCCCAACTTCCACAAATGTGCGCACGCCTTCGTCCAGCAAACGCTGGATGCTTTCGTGCCAACGAACCGGACGCGAGACTTGCCGCTTCAAGGCGCTACGCGCTTCGGCGCCTGTTCGGATCACTGCTGCATCGACATTGGTGACGAGCGGGTGTCGAAGTTCTGTGAAGACGCACCGATCCAGATCCACCGACAGCCTTTCCTCTGCGGGCTTCAACAAGGCGCAATGAAAGGGGGCGCTGACCTTCAGTAAAACCGCCATCTTTGCCCGGGCTTCTTTCGCAAGCGCGACGGCGCGTTCAACGGCATCACGATTTCCGGCGATCACGATCTGGCCCGGTGAATTCAAATTTGCGGGAGAAACAATCTGTCCTTCTGCGGCACGGTCACATATGGATTGAACGACGGGTAGATCCAACCCGACGATCGCGGCCATGGCGCCCTCGCCAACGGGAACCGCCTCCTGCATGTACCGTCCGCGATTCCGTACCAGTCTTGCCGCCTCTCCCAGTTTCATTGCGCCCGCAGCGACCAGCGCCGAATACTCGCCCAGGCTATGCCCCGCGACAAAGTCCGGACGGACTCCTTTTCCCTCCAGAACGCGAAACATAGCTATGGACACTGTAACTATTGCCGGTTGGGTATTTTCTGTGAGCTTGAGCTTCTCTTCAGGTCCTTCAAAGCAGAGGCGGGAAATCCGAAACTCCAAAGCAGTATCGGCTTCCGCGAAAGCGGCGCGCGCCTCCGAAAATTTCTCCGAGATATCGCGGCCCATGCCGGCGTACTGAGCGCCCTGGCCCGGGAATACAAACGCAACCTTCATGATAAATATTCCCCTCCTCGCAGAGGAGGGCGCGAAGCGCGAGCCCGATAGGGCGAAGCCTCACGCGAAGCGCGAGCCCGATAGGGCGAAGCCTCAATTGAAGAACGGCTACTACGTTTCGCCGACCTGACCACCCCGGCGCGTCAGCCTGGGGCTGTCGCGCCACCCCTCCTCTGCGAGGAGGGGAATACCTCGTCTTAAATCCTATGTGACAGTCGCGGTTCTCGTGATTCCCAGTTTGTTGAACTCCGTCTCGATTGCGCGGTTCACGTTGTGTTTACAGAAATCGTTGGCGACACGGATGGCATTCTTGATCGCGTTGGCATTAGAGCGGCCGTGACAAACAATCGTTATTCCTTTGATACCCAGCAGCGGCGCGCCGCCGTATTCGGAATAATCCAGACGCCGCCGGAAGGCCCGGAACGCTTTTTCCGAGAAGATATAGCCGACCTTCGCCGCCAGCGTTTTCTCGAGTTCTTGGCGGAGCATAGCGCTGAAGGTTTCGATGAGACCCTCGCTCAATTTTAGTGCGACATTCCCCGTGAACCCGTCGCAGACGATGACATCGACGTCGCCTTTGAAAATATCGCGGCCCTCGACATTTCCGATGAAATTGATGGGGGCGCGCTTCAGCGATTTGAATGCTTCCTTCGTCAGCTCGTTTCCCTTCGAATCTTCTTCACCAATCGACAGCAAACCCACACGCGGCCGGCGGATGCCGAAGATCGCGCGTGAATAGATGTCGCCCATGATTGCAAATTGTTCGAGGTGATGCGGTTTACAGTCGACGTTCGCGCCAACGTCGAGAAGGATCGCAGGCTTGCCTTTCTGCGTGGGCAACACCGTCGAAAGTGCCGGCCTATCGACGACCGGCAGCGTGCCGAGAACCATTTTCACGCTCGCCATCACGGCTCCGGTGTTCCCGGCGCTGACGATACCTGATATTCCGGAGTCGCGCATGAGCCTCGCCGCGACGCGTATCGAGGAATCTTTCTTTTTACGCGCGGCTGTCGCCGCCGATTCCTCCATGGTGATGACCTCGCTGGCGTGGACAACTTCGATGGGCAGATGCGCGGTATCGTGCTTTCGCAGTTGATCGTGAACACGATCCTCCTGTCCAACCAGCACAATCGGAATTCCGTATTCTGCGGCAGCTTGAACAGCTCCCTCGATCTCGACTGCAGGCGCCTGGTCGCTGCCCATCGCATCGACGGCGATTTTGATTTCGGGCATGAGGAGTTATTCCTCAGCGGTCTCGATGACTTCCCGCTCCTTGTAGTAGCCGCAATGAGGGCAGGCCCGATGCGGCATCCGCAGCTCGTGACAATTCGGGCATTCCGAAAAAGATCGCGCCGTCAGATGATCGTGCGCGCGCCGGCGGTCGCGCCGCGCCTTAGAGTGTCGTCGTTTTGGATTTGGCATATTTTATATCCCGTTGATTCTGACTATGAGCCCCGCTCTTCCAGCCGCCGCTTGATTTCGAGCAATGTGTCCATGTGAGGACTGAAGTCGTCGTTGGGACAGTTGCAGCTACCGGAATTCAAATTCATCCCGCAATGGGAACACAAACCTTTGCAGTCTACCCTGCAGAGCGCCTTCATCGGAAGCGCCAACAGAATCTGCTCGCGCAGGATATCGGTAATGACCACTTGGGTTCCGGTGAAGAACGCCGTCCGGGTCTCTTTTTCATTTAATTCGATCTCTTCGTCCTCGTCGAACATCGCTTTGTCGCGTTCTCTGAAGAAAAGATCAAACGGCTTGCTGATGGCGATCCGCGACGCCTCCAGGCATCGCGAACAAGGCAGTTCGACGTTGGTATTCAACGACCCGGCGATCCTGATTTCGTTACCCGCGCGTTCGGCCGCGGCCGTCCACTTCAGCGGCCCCACCTGCTGTACATTCTCGCTGGCGAAATCGACGACACCCGGTTCGAATGACGCCTCAAAAGAAATTTTCTCGTGGGCTAAATCCTTGAGATCGACAAGAAACTGTTTACTCATAACTTTAGATTAACCCTCTCCCCTGGGAGAGGGTTGGGTGCGGGTCTCCAGATTCGACGCCACCTGTGACCCTCACCGCCGCCTTTGGTGGACGCCCTGTCCCAGAGGGAGAGGGCTTATGACGGCTTCTGCGCCGCGGGCGGAGGCGCGGCGGCTCCGAGCCGTTTTAGCGCATCGTCGGCATTTTGCCGGAACGGGGAGTCGGGAAATTCGGAAACGAGTTTCTGGTAGAAATCCTTGGCCTGATCGGGTTGCTTATTGGCCTCGTACAAAGAAGCTAACTCGTATGCGACTGCAGCTTTGGAGTAGCCGCCCCCATCATAGATTTTCTTGTAAACATCGATCGCCTTCTGAGTCTCGCCATGTTTCTTGTAAATGGCGCCTAACGCGAATTGCGCAACGCCTTTGATACTGGCGTCTCCCCGTTCGGCAACTTGCTGGAGGGTTTGAGTCGCTTTCGTCGTATCGCCGAGACCTTCCTGGCTCAACGCGACGTAGTACAGCGCGATATTGCTGATCGGCAATGAGCGGTATTGATCGTAAGTCTTTTGGGCCTCAACAATCGTTTTTTCATAACGCTCTTTATCGGATTTGATGTTGACGGTGTCGTTGAAAGTATGGATCGCCTGCGATAATTGCGCTTGTGCGTTCGCGTTGCGGTTCGAGCGGTAGTAACTCCAGCCGAATATAGCAATTGCCAGTACGGCGGCAATCGTGAGACCCGTCGTGATTTCTTTCTTCCGGAGTACGACGAAGTCCGTAAATTTCTGTAGCGACGTCGTGATCTCGTCCTGCTCCTTGAGCTCGTGACGAGTCATCTTGGTGCGCGGCACTAGTGACCTCCCGGATACTCTTCGAAAACCCTCAGTTTAACACAGCGCGCAGGTAATTCGGGGACAGTGAGCAATTTCTTGGCTCCGGAAATTGCTCACTGTCCCCGAATTACCTGCGTGTCATGCAGGTGGCGATACAAGCCATTGGCGGCGAGAAGTTGTTCATGCGTGCCGCGCTCGACAATGGCTCCATCTTTCAAAACAAAGATGACATCTGCCTTTCGGATGGTTGCGAGGCGATGGGTGATCACGATACAGGTCCGTCCTTTCATGAGCCGGTGCAGGGCATCGAAAACAATGGCTTCGGATACCGTATCTAGTCCGGATGTCGGCTCATCAAGAATGAGAATAGGCGCATTCCGGATGACGGCGCGAGCGATCCCGATGCGCTGCCGCTGGCCGCCGGAAATGGTGACGCCGCGCTCCCCGACCATAGTGTCGTATCCGTTCGGCAGTTGTTCGATGAAATCGTGGGCATTCGCCAGCTTCGCGGCTTCGAAAATCTCCTCCCGCGTGGCAGCCGGTTTGCCGTATGCGATGTTTTGCCAGATCGGAGCGCGGAACAGCAGCGTTTCTTGCAGAACAAATCCAAGCTGCCGGCGCAGCGATTTCAATTTCAGGTTCCGCACATCTTCGCCATCGATACGGATTGTTCCCGAGGTCAGCTCATAAAAGCGCGGAATCAGACTGATGATGGTCGTTTTACCCGCGCCAGTGGGTCCTACAAATGCGGCGGTCTGTCCTGAATCGATCGTTAGGCTGAGGTCCTTCAAAATCAGGCGTCCAGGCGTATAGCCGAAACTTACGTTTTCAAATTCGATTCTTCCCCGAAATTCCGGTGCTTTGTGTCGCTTTTCCCCTGCCCGGCTTTTGCTCTCCACATCCATAACTTCCTGGATGCGTTCGAAGGCAATGGCTGGTTTCGAAAAATCATCGGGCAACTTGGATAGCGCTCGAATGGGAGAATACAGCTTTGCTAAATACGCAAGAAAGGCTGTTAAACCGCCCAGGGTCAGCTCGCCCGCAAGAACGAGCCGCGCTCCATACCAGAGAACGAGCGCCGTTCCGAAGGCAGTGATGAGCTGAACGCCCGGCGACAGGCCCGCCTTCAGCGCGCGGGCACGCAATGCGAGCTCGACGGTTTCCATGCTGGCTTCTTTGAAGCGCTTCTTTTCGTATTTCTCCCTTGCGAACGCTTTGACGACCCGTATCGACGAGAACACCTCCTGAATGTTCGAAGCGATTTCCCCTTCTTTTTTTCGGACCGCGCGCGTCGCCTTCTTGATGCGCGGCGTGTATTGGTACACAAAAATAAAAAGAACGGGGGCGACGGATAAGGCGACCAGCGTGAACTTCCAATCGAAATAGAACATCACGGCTACCATGCCGATCAGAGCCAGCACGTCGACGACGGAATCCATTAGGGTTGACGCGATGAAACTCTGAACGGTATCGATGTCGCTAGTGACACGCATGATAAGATCGCCAGTCTGACTGCGGTCATGATAAGAGAGCGAGAGACGTTGGATCTGGTGGTATAGGGTGCTGCGTAAATCGTGCATCACCCACTGGCCGACCGTATTCATTGAAACGCTCTGAGCATAAGAACTAGCCGCGTTCAGCAGAGCGATCAGCACAACTGAGACGACTGCAAAATTCAGCACCGCGGCCTTATTCGTCCCGAGCGCAAAAGTCAGCCACGGTGCCAGCCACTGAGGAAGTGCCTTTGTGCTGAGTACATTATCAATGACGATTTTTAGCGGAAGCGGTTGAAGAATATCGGCCGCTACCGACCCCAACGCAGCCAGCAGCCCGAGCGCCAGCATCTTCCATTGCGGCAGAAGAAGAGCGGCAAGGCTGATCTGCCTCCCTTTCTTTTCAGCTGCAGTATCTGTGCGTTCTTCAGCCGGCTGAGGCACTTCGGTAGTATCTTTTCTAGACATGTGTCCTGATGGTAATGGGAAGGAGCGGTCCTGTCCATAAGTGAAGGTCGTGGAGAGTCGTATCGACAATGAATTGATCGACCGCTGCCTTCGGGGTGACCAGACAGCATGGCAGGCACTGGTTATACGCTATGAACGACTGGTGTACTCGGTTGCGCTTACGCTGTGTCGGGAAGCCGACGATGCATCGGATGTGTTCCAACAGGTCTGGATGGAATTGTATCAACGTCTCTCCGATCTACGGCGCGTTGAAGCTCTACCTGCCTGGCTAATCACCGTCACGAGGCGCCATGCATCAAAGATGATCCGATCCCGAACCGCGTCTGAACCGTTGGACGACGATCTGCCCGATGTAAGACAACAACTGAGCCACATTGAACGGGAACATGCTCTTGAGCGCGCTCTGGAACAATTGCCGCATCGGTGCCGAATGTTGATCGATCTTCTATACTTCAACACCGAGGAACCAAGCTACTCCGAAATCGCTGAAAAAGTGGGCATGCCTGTCGCCAGTATCGGTCCCACACGGGGACGTTGTCTGGAAAAGCTGAGGAAAATACTTGGCTAAACCTACTTCAGAAGGCGATCTGCAGCAGACATTTGACCGGATCTGGAGCAAGATTCGCGGTTTGAATCTCTATGCCGGCCAGCCCCGCAACTTAGCCTCGGCGCAGAGCGTCTCTCTCGCTCATCATGCCCTCGAACTCGCCACGAAATCCAGGAGCGACCGTTTCCTGCTCGAAGCATGGAAGATGCTGGCATATAGCCTCACCGCCAACGAGCAGTACGAGGATTCACTCGTTTATTATAAAAGCGCCATCGAACAACTTGAACGGCTGCACGAGCACGAGCAAGCGGCCCGCAGCCGCATTGGCTACGTTATAGCGCTTGCGTATGCAACGCGGTACCGTGAAGGTATAGAAATCGCCGCGCAAGCCGAAAAATGGTTCACTGAAAACAGAGACGATGCAGGCCGCGCGCGTCTTCTGACGAATCTCGGCATTGTTTACGCACGCCTGGATGATCACGCCAAAGCGCTGGAATGTTATTCGACCGCTGCTGAAATCTTTGAAAACCACGATGACAAGCCATCCGCAGCTCAGACGTACCACAATATGGCAAACATTTTGGGCATTCTCGACCGGTTCGAGCAAGCGGACGAGCTGTATCAAAGGACTCAGAAGCTGGCTGAAGAGCTGCAGCTTGACGAGCTGGCAATGCAGGCAAGCTACAACCGCGCGTACCTCCACCATTTACGCGGTCGTTACAGCGATGCTCTTTACGCCTTCAGCCGGTTGCGAGAGCGTTTCCGGCAAGTAGGAAGCCAGCGGCACCACGCGTTGTGCGATCTGGATGAGACCGAGATCTATCTACAGCTCAACCTGTCGAACGATGCCGCAATTCTGGCCGGGCGCGCCGTGAGGGAGTTCGGCGACCTTGGTCTCCACCACGAGCAAGCAAAGGCCACGGCATTCTTGGGTGTCGCGTTGATGCAACTGCGGCGGTTTGCGGCGGCGCTCGATGCGTTCGGCAAAGCTCAAAACATGTTCGAAACGGAAGAAAACTCGTACTGGATCGGCCTACTTGATCTTTATCGGGCTGAGGTCCACTTGTCGGTCGGAAGACTCTGGGAGGCGCAGGCGCTGGCGACGCAAGCGAACCTTGTGTTTGAGCGGCTAGCTATTTCCTCCAAGCGCATCGCCAGTCTGGTGCTTGTGGGCCGCGTCGCAATGGCTTTGAACGATCTGGCTGCGGCTCAAACGGCTGTGCACCAAATATCCGCTTTGGTTGCGATGGCAAAAACTCCGTTGGTTCTGTTTCCCTATTATGTTTTGTGCGGAGAAATCGCCGAACGCGAGCGTAAGTGGAATGAGGCTCAGCATCACTTTGAACAGGCGGCCAATGACCTTGAACGGCATCAGGCACGGATTCATCACGATGATCTCCGTGTCACATTCCTCAAGGGCCGTCACCAGCCATACGACGCGCTGGTGCGTCTGTCCCTTGATCACATGCATCGCGAGGACGGCCTCGCGCTGGGATATTCCTGGTGCGAGCGCGCTCGCTCGCGAGGGTTGGTCGAACTGCTATCGCATTACGCGCCATCGATGCGTGGTCACGCGGAACAATCGCTAGTGATGAAGATCAACCGCTTGCGAGAGGAACTCAATATCTACTATGCGCGCTCGAAACCGGAATCACGCCCGGTTACCGCCCAGCCGAATTACGAAACCATCGCGATTAAAGAAAGCGAATTGGCCCGAACTCTTCGTGAAATTTCAGGAGCGGATCCCGAATACGCATCGCTTCAGCAGGTGTCGATCGCGACCATCGACTCGGTTCGCCGAATCCTTCCAGAAACTACGACCCTTGTGGAGTACTTCACGACTGGTGATGAGATCCTGGCGTTCATTGTCTCGAGAAATGCCGCGCGTGTTGTGCGAAAGCTTTGCCTTGCCGGCCGGATTTTGCACCTACAAGAACGATTGGCATTTCAGATCGAAAAATTTCTGCTGGGTGAAGAGTATGTCAATGCCCATTCGGAACAGATCCTGGAATCGACGCAGAGGAGATTACGTGAGCTTTATCGATATCTGCTCGAGCCTGTCATCGGCGAAATCGCGACGCCCCATATAGCGATTGTGCCCCACGGTACGCTCCACTTCCTGCCGTTTCATGCATTCTTCGATGGCCAACAATATGTGATCGACAAATTTGAGATCTCCTATGCTCCCAGCGCCTCCGTTTTGAAATATTGTCTGGAAAAACCCGAAGTGGCCGGTAATCGAGAGGTTCTTATCGGCATCGCCGATGAGAAAGCACCGCTCGTTGAGGAAGAATTGGCAAAGATCAGCGTCCTGTTTCCAGACGCACATGTTCTTCGTGGAGAAGGAGCAACTCGCGCCGCCTTCGTTGAGGAAAGCAAAACGGCGTCGTTGATCCATATCGCGACTCACGCGATCTTCAGACAAGACAACCCGATGTTTTCGAGCTTCAAGCTTGCGGATGGATATTTCACCGCATTCGATTTGTTTTCACTGGTGTGCCCTGCGAGCCTGGTGACCTTGAGCGGCTGTCAATCCGGTATGAATGAGGTCACCGGCAGCGATGATTTGCTGGGTTTGATGCGCGGATTTTTGTACGCGGGCTCCCAATCCTTGCTGCTCAGCCTATGGAACGTGAACGACGAATCGACTGCGGCCCTCATGGTGAATTTCTATAAAGAGTGGCAAAAAGGTGCAAGTAAGGCTGCCGCTCTCCGGAAAGCCATGCTTGAAGTCCGTAGAAACCATGCGAATCCATTTTATTGGGCCCCATTCCTGCTCGTCGGGAACCCCTAGGACTTTTTGGATATGAGGTATTTTTTTGCTCATTCCCCGCCACTTTTAGTTAGGAGGACAAATCCCGAATGCACCTGAGCTCAGAAATAGCCGTCGACCTCATCGAAGGACGATTGGCAAAGGCCGAAGAGACTTTTTGGCGGGGGCACCTGGGAGTTTGCCGCGGATGTGCGCAAGATATTGCGCGATGGGAACAGTTGAAGGCCGATATGAAGCGGTCCCATATGAAAAGCGCTTCCGGGGAGATATTGAGCACGGTGATGGAATTTTTCCCGTACCAGCGCATTGAGAACGAACCCCGCTGCCCGTCCGTCGTGGCTACTCTCGTTTTCGATACGTTTCGCGACCTGGCCCTGGCCCAGGCTCGAGGTGCTTCAGCGGCCCGGCAGTTGGTCATGCGGGCCGAGGAGTTCGATATTCACATTAAAATCTGGGGAGAACCGGACCGCCGGCAAATGCTCGGTCAATTACTTCCCCGCGGAACCCCAAAATTTGTTGGCACGGCAAGGTTCCATTTGTTGCAGAATGGTGAGAGGCTGGAAACCGCAACCAATGATGAAATGGGAGAATTTTATTTCACGGATGTGCCCGAGGGTGATCTGAGTCTTCAGATCGATTTACCCAATCTCACGGTTGTCGGCGCATTGAACATTAAGGACAGTAGAGGTTAATAAACCATATGCTAGCTACGGCAGGACGTCGAGCTTTCTTGATCCTCTGGCTGATTCTGGCATTGACGATGAGCGCGGGCGCTCAATTGCCGCCCGTGGTCCCGCCATTGCCGCCTGTGGTCCCGCCATTGCCGCCTGTGATCCCCCAATCGCTTCCTGTGATCGTTCAAATCTCGCCAGGCGCGAATATAACGGCGATCGCCTCCAGGCTGGGCGCGACTGTCGTTGACAGTATTCCTGGCGCCAATACTTACCTGCTGAATGTACCGATCGCACCCCAGCTGAACGCACCGGGTGTGCAGTCGCTGGGGGCCTTACCGGGCATCGATTGGGTGGAATTGAATACCGGTGTAACGCTGCCGAGTTTTGCCGTATACGGCATCGTCACCGTACCTGCCGCCAAACCCGCAGACTGGTACAAGTACCAACCCGCATGGCAACTCATCGAAGCTCAACAAGCGCTGCCGTATTCAAGAGGTCGGGGGATTGTCATTGCGGATATCAATTCTCAGGTCGACTCTCGCCACCCCGCTCTGGCTGGACATTTGACGGGTGGTTACGACTTTGTCGCGACCCGGCCCGCGGGATCGGCGGCGTTGAACCAATCGGAAGCCGGATTTCTCGACCAATCGGAAGCCGGCTTTTTAGATGAATCGGAGGCTGGCTTCCTGCATCAATCCGAAGCGGGTTTCCTGGATAGAACCGGCCTGCTGGTGAATCCCGCCTACAGCCACGGCACGCTATGCGCCGGCGTGTTGGCCGCCATCGCTCCCGATAGCATGATCATGCCCTTGCGCGCCTTCGACGATCGGGGAGAGTCGGATCTGTTCACGATTGCGAAAGCCATTCGTTATGCTGTGCAACAAGGCGCTCAGGCTCTCAACATGAGTTTCGGCGTCCGGTCTCCATCGAATTCGCTCCAGAGCGCGATCCAATACGCTCAACAGAACAATGTGTTGCTGGTGGCGTCCGCCGGTAACAACAACACATCGGCGCACCAATATCCAGCCGCTTACAGTGGCGTTATGGCGACAGCGGCAACCGATCTTCTGGATAAGAAGGCCGCCTTCTCGAACTATGGACGATACATTTTTGTCGATGCGCCGGGAGTGAACATCATTTCCGCCTATCCGGGGGGCTATTACGGCATCGTTTCGGGTACGTCCTTTAGCGCTCCCGCCGTTGCGGGGACAGCGGCGTTAGTTCGGTCTTTGCCAGCCAGCGGAGTCGCCGATTCGATAGCTGCGGGCGCCATCAACATCGATTCTAAAAATCCCCGCTACCATAAGAAGCTCGGTTACGGCCGTATCGACGTGCTTCGGTCAGTCCAGCCGAAATGAAGTGAGGTAGCGGACGAAATCACCCTCTCCCTCTCCGGGAGAGGGTTCTTACTTCACCAACTTTTCGGCCAGCTCGTGAAATTCCCGGATTTGAGCTTGGTATTCCTCCCCGGTTCCGGGTCCTTTGAATCCGCTGTTAATGGCTCGAACCTTGCCGTCGCGTCCGACGAAAAGCGTGGTGGGATAGGCGAAAAAGTTATTCAGTTGGCTCCGCAGACGCTTATTCACGTTCTCGTCGTCGAGCGAACCGCAAAAGAGCATCGTATACGTCAATCCATTCCGGTCTTTGAAAAGTTGCAGGTTCTTTTTCGCGAGTTCCACGTCATCGCTAATTTCGAAAGAAATGCCGACCACCTGAAGGCCGTTATTGCCGTACCGTTTCTGTAGTTCGTCGAGCAGCGGGCCGGAATCGAGACAGTTGTGACACCAGGTTCCCATGATATCGACGATGAGGGACTTTCCCTTGAAACGGTCGTCTGAGCTGCGTATCGTGTCTCCTGAAATGGACACGCCTTCAAATGTGAAAGGCGCATCCGGATTTTTCATCGTGGTCTGCTTGGGAATTGGAAGAGCATCGATGTTCGGTTGAGGAAATAGAACGAATCCTCGCGGTTTATCGTTTTGGAAATAATAATTTCCCGACCACATCTGATCTTTTTTTCCGAGCGTCATTGCGATGGCCTGCCATCCCGTGAAGCGATTGACTTGCACTTTCCCGCCGGAAACGTTTCCTACAAGCAGCCCATAATCGCCGTCCGGAGCGATGAACGTTCCGTAAAGCGATTCTTCTTGCATCCAGAAGGTCGCCACAGTCGCGCTCTGGTTGCGAGCCTCACCTTCGAAGTAAACCTGATATTTACCCGATGGGAACTCGGCGCCGGATGACCGAAGCTCGCTGCGGCTTGTCGCACCAAGGTCGGGAGCGGCGGAAAATTTAAGTAAGGTATCGCCCTGACGGCGATGACGAGCGTAAGTTCCGTTCAACTGACCACCGTCCCACGTGCCGCGCATTTCGGCTCCGTATTCGGAAAATCCAAACGTTAGGGATTCTCCTTGCCGCGTGATTTCCGGTATCGGTGTTTTCTCGTCGCCGACAAGGAAATATCCGGTGGGCTTTGGCGAGCGAAGATCCAAGACCATATGGAAGGGGACGTGAACGTTGCCTTGAGCCAACTCGATGGTTCCAGCCCATGTTGCTTGCTCCGGCATCGCTTTGCTGCAGGCAGCAAGAACAAGCAAGGCGAGTAGGAGGAAGGCCCCACATTCCCCTGCTCGCAGGGGAGGGCGCGAAGCGCGAGCCCGACAGGGCGAAGCCTGAATGGTGGATGCGCCGAGCGAAGCGACGGCGCAGACGGGGTGGTCAGCTCGGCCGACAGGCCCCGCCGAACTGACCACCCCGGCGCTTCGCGCCACCCCTCCTCTGCGAGGAGGGGAATATGTCATCGCCCTAGTCTGCAGGCCCGAGCTCGACGGGTTTCCCATGTGGTGTACGCCGATACGCCTCCGCCCATGCTTCTTTGCGTGCGGCGAGCGCCTCTCCCTCAGCCAAGCCCTTCGACTGAACCAGCCGTTCGAGAGCAGCCAGCCAATGCTGGTAATAGCGAGAGCCATCGTCGGGCTCGCCGCGGTCGGCCGCAGATTTGAGTTCATTAGCCAGGGCTGCGGCCCATTCTTTCCACGTGAAATATCCTTGTTCGGAGAGCTTTACGGCCAGGGCGAATGCCTGAGCCTGCCAGGGCTCCGCAAAGACGGGTCCTTCAGCATCACGAGGCAGCCGCGGCAGATCATCAAGTCGGCTCAAGGTAATCCTCCCACAAGTCGATGTAAACGGCGTCGCGCGGATTGGCGCTCTTACCCCACAATAAAAAGGAGACCACAAGCTGTTAAAAGCTGTCAATGGCCCATGAGGGGGAGGAATAGCCACAAAAAGTGCATGATGTCGGGCTGTCGCGCTGTAGCGGCGGTCTATGACCGCCGGCAATACAGCAATTTGCGAGATCGCCGGCGGTCATAGACCGCCGCTTCTACAGTGGTCACACTCGACTTTCTGTGCAAAGCCGTCTTTGTGTGGGCTTTGCACAAAAAATACATCGTCGGCGCTCATAGAGCGCCCCTACAGTTGCGCACCCCAAGCTGTAGGGGCGGTCTATGACCGCCCAGGATTTTTTGTGCAAAGCCGCCTTGGTGTGACTATTTCTTTTCTGCAGCCTTCATGATCAGGTTTTGAATTTCCTCCGGCAGGCGCAGCTTATTCCTCATAAGGCTGGGCATGACCCGCTCGTGTAGAAGTTCAAAGGGGTGCGAATAGGAGAAGCCCAGCGCGCGCATATGTTCCTGCGCATAAATCGTAAATGTGGGTTCAATCGGGTCGCCCGTTAGCAAACTCTCGAGAATGTGCGCGATGTGCAAAGTGATTACCTCGCGGCGGTATTCGAGCGGAATCGAATCCGGTGGCTTGAATTCCGGTTGCTCTTGAAGTTCGACAACCTTACAAATTCGTTCCGGCAATCCCCACAAAGTCAACAAGTCCGCGCCGAGTTTTGCAGCCGGCAGACTGTCGACGTAGTCTGCTTTCGCGGGTTCGGCAACCTTCATCAGAATTTTCACTCCCTTGCCGATATCGTGAAGCAGTCCAATTGTGGATGCCGTTTGGGCTGGCGCTTCTTTAACGGCTGAAGCAATTTCGTAGCAGAGGATCGATTGCAGAAATGAATGATCGTGGATGCGCCTGGTTTCAGCGGTGACAGGCATCGCCGATTGGACGGCATCGCGAATGATCAAATTGTAAATATTGTTGAAGCCCAAAATCATGCAGGCGTGATAAAAGCTTTCGATTTTCTTCTGAAAGGAATACTGAGCGGAGTTGACGACTTTCAGAATTGTAGTCGCGATCGACGGGTCGCACTTGATCTCTTCAACAACTTCCTTCACCGACACCCCGTCATCCAGCAGTTTCACGGCGAGGTCCCCGACGTATGTCGGCATTCGCGGGATATTTTTGAGGAAATTCTGGACGAACTGCGATTCAGTCGACGTGGACAGCTCGGCCGTCCGTTTGACGATGTAGTCTCCCAACAGCGCATTCTTCGAGTTGATCTCGCCGTTCACTGACCGGATATACGCATTGATTTTGCTTGTGGAGCCCACTGCAAATCTGAAGACGGCTAGTTGGGTCTTATCGGGAAGGTGACTCATGACTGTCGGAGTCAACTCAATGACCGTGGACGAGTCGATGGCCGTCGCGCAGTAGAGTAATCCCTGTGCGCTCGGTAACGGAGCGATGCAATCACCCCGGCAAAAGATACCGGGCCGGCCCGGATACCCATTCCATTTGACGATGACCTCGATCCCGCCTTCTAGAAGAACGAAAAATGAGTCGGTTTGGGGCGCCTCCGCAAAGAGAGGTTCACCTCTTCTTAAATGCCGCACGGGAGCGGCGTTATAGACTGCAACCAGTTCACTTTCCGACCATCCCTCGATGACTGTCGGTCTCGACACCGCCTGCGGCTTAAGCGTCGGCGCGGGCGGCTTTACTGCTGGTAGTGAAGCTAAGCTTTTGAAAAATCCCATAAAACACCTTCCTATATTGTTTATCGGGAGGACACAGGCCGATCTTTAGTGAACCGTTTCCCGTACAACTTCTTCAATCGTGGTCATTTCGTCGCGCACTTTTTGCAGACCGCTGCGGCGCAACGTGATCATCCCATTTTCAACCGCGACCCGTCTCAATTCGACGGAGGTGGCATTCCGAATAATGGCTTCCTTGATTTCCGAAGTGATTTCCATCACTTCGTATAGGCCGACCCGGCCTTTATAGCCGGTTCCATTACAAATCTTGCATCCCGCTCCCCGAAAAACCCTTAAAGTGTCGATTTCCTGCGGTTCAAACCCTAGCTCGGCCAAGACAGCGTGGGGCGGCAGCTCAACTTCCTGTTTGCAGTTCTTGCAAATGCGCCGCACGAGCCGCTGGGCACAGATCAATTGAACAGAGGTTGCAACAAGAAACGGCTCAATGCCCATGTTGAGCAGTCGAGAGATGGTGCCTGGAGCATCATTGGTGTGGAGTGTGCTCAAGACAAGGTGGCCGGTCAGCGAGGCCTTAATGGCAATTTCGGCAGTTTCCAGGTCGCGAATTTCACCCACAAGAATGATGTTGGGATCCTGTCTTAAAAACGATCGCAGGGTGGCCGCGAAAGTCAACCCGACTTGATCAAAGATTTGAACCTGATTGATTCCCGGAAGATTGAACTCCACGGGATCTTCCGCCGTCATGATGTTCGTTTCCGGCTTGTTCAATTGCGTGATTGCCGAATACAACGTATTTGTTTTGCCGCTGCCCGTTGGTCCCGTCACCAATACCATTCCGAATGGCTTGTGTATGGCTCGCTCAAACTTCTTCAGCGACTCAGGTTCGAAACCCAATCGCATCATGTCGAACATCAGATTCTGTTTATCGAGCAACCGGAGAACGATCTTTTCACCAAATAGAGTGGGCAGGACGGACACGCGAAAGTCGATTTCCTTTATTTTACCTTCCAGCCGCGTACGAATTCGAATACGGCCGTCCTGGGGGAGACGCTTTTCGGAGATATTCATCCTCGCCATAATCTTGATGCGCGAGGTCATGGCGTCCTTCAGTTTTACGGCCGGACTCATGACGGTCTTGAGGATGCCATCAGTGCGAAAACGGACCCGCAGTTCGCGTTCGAACGGCTCGATGTGGATGTCGCTGGCGCCGCTTCGCAAAGAATCGACCAGGATGAAATTGACGAGACGGATGATCGGAGCTTCCTCGGACTGCTCCTTGAGAGCCTCCGCATCGAGATTCATCTCCTCTTCGGCAACGATTTGAAGGCTTTCGGGATCACTCTCCGCGTTCTGCGGCATGTCCTCCAACAGATTCTGGAGTTCCAGCTCTTTAGGGGTACCGTAATACTTGTCGATGGCTTCTCGAATCTGAGACTCACGAGCCAGCAGAGGCTCAATGATTTTGCAGCCGGTTCTGAACCGCAGCTCGTCCAGCAAGACAACATCGTTCGGATCGTTCAGCGCCACCGAAAGCACATTCCCGGTGCGTCTCACCGGCACCACCTGGTACCGAACGGCCAGCTCGCGCGGCAAAAGTTTTACGACCTCCGGATCGATTGCACTCTCGGACAGATCCATCAAGGCCACTCCGAATTGGCGCGTCAGGACGGAGTGAAGAACGTCCTCTGTGAGATAACCGAGCCTGATCAGACAGATTCCCAGCCGGCCACCCTTGCTCCGCTGGTAAGTTAATGCTTCTTCAAGCTGTTGGGGTGTAATGACACCCCCCGCTACCAGGAGGTCGCCTAACCGGGACATCTTGGGCAGACTGGTTGGAATTGGAGCTACATCCACGACTTGCATACCACTACACTAGCGGTATCGGCAAATCAGGTTGGAAGATTAGGGAGTTCGAGGGCATTCCCCTCCTCGCCGAGGAGGGGAATTGGGAACATTATCGGGCCGTTTCTACAGTCACTTCTACAGCTCGCGCCTTTCGGGCTTTGCGTTCGGATAAGGCAGCCATATAGGTGTACACGACCGGCGTTAGATAAAGCGTGATCAATTGGGAGAACAGGAGCCCTCCGACAACCGCCAGACCCAATGTCTGGCGAGCCTCGCCTCCGGCTCCATAGCCGAGAGCGATCGGCAGCGACCCCACCAGGGCCGACATGGTCGTCATCATGATCGGGCGGAAGCGAACAAGACATCCTTGATAAATAGCTTCGATCGGAGCCATGTTCTCGCTGCGCTGCGCGGCCAAGGCGAAATCGATCTGCATGATGGCATTCTTCTTCACAATGCCGATGAGCATGATCAATCCAACAAACCCGTAGATATTCAAGTCCATCTTGAACAACCACAGCGTCACCAGGGCTCCAAAGATTGCTGAAGGCAAACCGGAGAGAATCGTCAACGGATGGATATAACTCTCGTACAAGATGCCCAGTACGATGTAAATGACCAGGATGGCGATTCCAAGAAGCAGTGTCAGATTCTTCACGGAATTCTCGAACTCTCTCGCCGTCCCTTGAAATGCGCCGCTGATGGTCGCCGGCAGGTTGCGCGTCAACTCACTGAATTGATCGACAGCCTCCCCCAACGAAAATCCTGGCCTGAGATTGAATGACACCGTGACGGACGGCAGTTGTCCCATGTGATGAATGGTCAGAGGACCCGCGTCCTGCGTCATCTTCGCCAAAGTATCGAGCGGCACGAGCCGCCCATCGTCGGATTTCATGTAGATCATCGACAGAGCGTCGGGCCGCGCCTGATACTCCGGCAACAGGTCGAGCATCACGCGATACTGGTTCGTTGGCGTGTAGATCGTCGACACCCAGCGCGGACCATAGGCGTCATACAAAGCATTCTCGATTTGCTGCGCATTCACCTTCAACCGGGCGGCCTTATCACGGTCGATTTGCACATTGAGCTGCGGATTTTGGAGTTGAAGATCGCTGATCACATCGGTCAGAGCCGGAATTGCAGCGGCATCCTGCTGCAGCTTGCGCGCAGCGGCGTAGAGTTCCGCCGTATCGGGTCCCTGCAACGTGTATTGATACTGAGCCGTTGTGGCATACCCGCCGATGCGCATCGTCGGCGGATTCTGCACGTACACCCGCATGAACGGTAAGCCGGACAAGCTCTGGCGCAACCGGCTGATGATGACATCGAGTTTATCCCGCTCGGCACGAGGCTTCAGACGGAGGAAGAAGAGGCCAAAATTTGAACCGCCCCCGAAGGCATTGTTGCCGCTGACACGCGAAAAGAAATCCGACACAGCCGGGTCGCGGCGTACAATGTCGGCTAACATCTGTTGATACCGGCTGATCTCCGGATAAGAGATTCCTTGCTCCGCCTCGGTCTGGATCATGATTTGGTCGTTGTCGGAATCCGGAATGAAACCTTTCGGGATTCGAACAAACATGTATCCGGTGGCGATCAGTATCAGAATGCTGAATGCCAGCGTCAGCGGCCGATGCCGCAATATCCATTGCAGCGAGTGGTCGTAGATATCCAACATTCCGTCAAAAACCCACTCGGTTGCTCTTCGCAGCCGCCCTGGGTTTCGTCGATCCTTCGCAGGCTTTAGGAATCGGCTGCAGAGCATCGGGGTCAGCGTCAAGGAAACGACTCCCGAAATCAGGATGGCCGCCGTAATCGTGATCGCGAATTCACGGAAAAGCCGCCCGAGAATCCCTCCCATGAATAGAACCGGTATGAACACGGCAGCGAGCGACAGCGTCATTGATACGATCGTGAATGCGATTTCGCCAGAACCTCTCACAGCCGCCTCGACCGGTGCTTCGCCCATTTCGTCATGCCGGACGATGTTTTCCAGCATAACGATGGCATCGTCCACAACGAAACCGATCGAAAGAACCAGTGCCATCAGTGACAGGTTGTCGAGCGTATAACCCATGATGGCCATGACCGAAAATGTGCCCACCACAGAGAAAGGAAGCGCCAGGCTCGGAATTGCAGTCGCGCGGAGATTTCGCAGGAAAATGAAAATCACCATCACGACGAGCGCGAGGCTCAAAACCATGCTGAATTGAACATCGTTGAATGAGTTCCGAATCGATAGAGAACGGTCTACCAAAACTTCCATCCGTATCGACGGAGGGATCTGTTGCCGGAAAAGGGGAAGCAATTTCTTAACGGCCTCAGCGACTTCAACCGTGTTGGCTCCCGGTTGCCGTTGAATGCCAAGAATAATGGACCTGCGGACGTAATCGGCCGATTCGGACCAGCTTGCACTCTTATCGTCCTCAACGCTGTCGACGACGCTGCCCAGTTCTTCAAGACGCACCGAGGATCCGCCGCGGTCAACGACAACGAGTTTTCGAAAATCCGCAGCGCTCGTCAGTTGGCCATCAGCGCGTAAGGTCAGCGACCGGTCCGGCCCATACATTGTCCCGGTCGGCATATTCACGTTCCAGTTCCGTAGCGCAGCCTCTACCTCGTTCATGCCGATTTGTTTGGCCGCGAGTTTCTGCGGATCCAGATGAACGCGCACGGCATACTTCTGAGCGCCCTGCACCTGGACCTGTGCAACACCTGGCACCGTTGAGATTCTCTGCGCGATGGTCGTCTCGGCGTATTCGTCCAAAGTCCACAGCGGAACTGTGTCCGACTCCAAAGAAAGGAACAGAATTGGCTGATCGGCCGGATTCACTTTGCGGAATGTCGGCGGTGTCGGCATACCGGCGGGCAGCAGCGGCGCTGCCTGAGTAATGGCGGTCTGCACGTCGAGAGCAGCTCCATCCAGATCGCGGCTGAGGTTGAACTGAAGTGTGATCTGCGTCGAACCAATGGCGTTCGTCGAGGTGATGGAATCTAATCCGGCGATCGTCGAAAATTGCCGCTCCAGCGGCGTTGCCACAGCGGAGGACATCGTGTCGGGACTCGCTCCGGGCAAACTCGCAGAGACAAAGATCGTCGGGAAATCAACCGTGGGAAGATCGCTGACGCCAAGCGTACGATACGCGATAGCGCCGAATAGCGCGATGGCAACCATCAAGAGCGTCGTCGCGACGGGCCGGCGGATGAAAACCTCAGATATATTCACGCGAAGCTCCTAGGAAGTAGCGGGAGGTAAGTCCGATTTGATGTCCACGCGGCTTCCTGGCACAAGCCGAAGCTGGCCGGAGGTGACAACACTTTCCCCGTCGCGGAGACCCTTTTCGATGACCACGTCTCGCTCGATCGTGCGGCCCGGCACAACCGGCCGTGCCTCAACCGTCATATCCGGTTTTACAACGTAAACAAATTTTCCGTCTTGACTCGTCTGAACGGCTGTCGTGGGAACAATGATGGAATCCCCAGCCGCGTTCATGCGGATCGTGACACGCACGAATTGCCCCGGCCAGAGGCGTGTACCGGCGTTATCGAAAAGAGCCTTCAGTCGGATCGTGCCTGTCGCACTATCCACCGTGTTTTCCACGAAACTGAGCTTGCCTTTATCGACGCCATTTTGACCCTGAAGTTCGGCCTCGACGACAATATCGCCCGCAGCCATGTGCGTTTTAATCAGTGGAAAATTGGTTTCGGGAACCGTGAATGTGCCGTAAATCGGATGTAGTTGGTTGATCGTCACCAGATCCACATCATTCGCTTTGATGACATTGCCTTGCTTGACCATCAAATGTCCCGTTCGTCCATCGATTGGGGAGCGGATGGTGCAGTACTCCAACTGCAGCTTGGCACGGTCCAGCGCAGCTTGATCGGCGGCGATGTTGGCCTGCATGCTTTCGATGGCGGCACGGTCGGCCCGAATCGCTTCTACGGCCGCTTTCGCCTGGCTATCCGCCTGTTCAGCGGAGTCCTTCGCCAGAACACCTTGGAGGGAGAGCTCCGAGTACCGCCTGGC
Organism: Acidobacteriota bacterium; assembly: GCA_003223875.1. Taxonomy (GTDB): domain Bacteria; phylum Acidobacteriota; class Terriglobia; order 20CM-2-55-15; family 20CM-2-55-15; genus 20CM-2-55-15. Next base: position 23,034 of record QHWY01000001.1, read on the forward strand.
CTGAGATCGCGCGAATTCTTCCTGAGCCATGTCTCGGGCAAGATTCGCCTGCGCGGCTTGAAGCTGTGCTTTATCTTTCGCCAGAGTCGCTTCGGCCTGAACCACCTGCGCCTCGTATGGGCGCGGATCGATAACGAACAAACGGTCGCCTTTGCGTATATCGGCGCCTTCCTGGAAATCGACGATCGTCAGTTCCCCGCCGACTTGAGCTTTCACCGTTACTGTCGAATAGGCCTCGACATTACCAACGGTCTCGATTTCAATAGGAACCCGCTTCAAAACCGCTTTCGAAACGTATACCGGCGCGGCTTGCGCCTGCCTGTTCACCGGCGCAGCTTTGTTGTCGGAACACCCGGCAAGGAGAAGTACAAGGATAACGACTACGAACATGCACTAGATTATACGTGCAAGGAATGCATAAGGATGCAGAGGTAGAAACAAAAGCATTCCCCTCCTCGCAGGGGTGGCTGCGCCAAGCGAAGCGACGGCGCAGACGGGGAGGTCAGATCGGCAAAAACGTTTCGGCCGAACTTCTATTGAGGCTTCGCCCTATCGGGCTAGCGCTTCGCGACCACCCCGGCTCGTCAGCCTGCGGCTGTCGCGCCACCCCTCCTCTGCGAGGAGGGGAATATCCCCTTACGGCAGCAGCGCCGTGATGTTGCGCTTCGGCACTTGTCCCACAGGGATGCGCGTCACTTCCTTCATCGCCTGGAGATCGATAACCGACACCGAATTCGATTGAGCATTGGCCACATAAGCCCTTTTGCCGTCAGGCGTGAGGGTCACCCAATCCGGGGCTTTACCAACTTCGGCCGATCCCAGCAACTTCAAATCGGGCAGCGAATAGGCATAAACCGAGCTGTTCAAGCGGCTATTCACGACGAGCATTTTGCCGTCCTCTGTCACCGCCAGGCCGTGCGACACATTGCCTCCGCCGAGGAACGGAGCTTTTCCCGGAGCCAGTTTCGGCAATTCGACGCGGGTGACTTCCTTGTGAGTAGCAAAATCCACAACCGCGAACCCATTGAAGTCCGAAAGCTGAACGAAGATACGTTTGGTCGAGCCGTCGGTGTTCTTTTCGAATGCCATTGGACGGACACCAAGGCTAAAGTCCAGAACCCAGGCGATGTCGTCGGTTTGGGCATCGATCACTGTCAACGTCTTCCCAACAACCGATCCGGCAACGACGAACTTGCCATCGGGAGTGACGTAGGTGTTGTGGACGTTGCCACGGACGTTAATGCTCTTGACCCTCTGCAATGTGACTGTATCGATGACATCGACCGCGCCGGGCGCTTGAGCAATCGAAACATACACTCGGCGTCCATCGCGGCTGATGGAGATATTGTTGGGATGGCCGCTCAGTCGGATCTTATTGGTCACTTTCAGCGTCTTGCCGTCGACCACATCCAGTGTACTCTCGGCTTCGTTACTGACATAGAGGCGGCTGCCGTCAGGCGCGGCCGCAGCACCGTGGTTGACTTCAATGCCTTTGACTTCTCCGACAACCTTATTCGTCACCGGGTCAATGATGCTGACGGTATCGCCGGCGCTATTGGTCTGAATAATCCGGACTTTGCTCGCGGCGGGGGTTGCGTTTCGCGTGTCTCCGCGAACCCATGCCGCCAGAACTTGCCACTCTGGATCATCCTGCGACATCCAATGTTTTCCTCCATCGTGGCTGGGCTCTCCGCCCGCCTGTTCTGCGAGCGGATGCGTCAGGAGTTTGCTTTTCAGAGGATTGCCCGTAACGACTCTGGGCCGGACTACCTCGAAGTTCTTTCGCGATTCTTCTTCATTCCACATCGCGGCGCCCGGCGAAAGAGGCTGGAAACGCATGGGCGTTCCGGTTGTATGACAGGACACGCAACGCGCATGGCCATCCCGCTTCGCTAAAAGGATAGGCTGTACTTTCGTTTTGAAGTACTCGAAGTCGAGAGACGATGAAGAAGCTGGCTGCTGGGCCAGCAATGCGACAAACGGAACCAATGCAATGATCGGCATAGAGGCCGTCCTCCTATGTAAGTCTCGAGACTATTTTGACCGCTCGTAATTTACCACGGCTGGCGCCGGAACAGCGCCTTTCAAAACGAATTTTTGCACCCGCTTTCCCTACGTCGCTGGTATAGAGCGTGCCGTCGCGCGCAACCACAACGTAGGTGAACTGCCGCAGATATACGTATGTTGGCTCGCAGGGTTTCTCCAGTAGAATGGTGGTTTTTAGAGTTTACCGCTAGAGAACACCAGAAAGGAGTCAAACAATGGCAGTCAAGATCCCTCAGTCCTTGAAGAAGATCCTGGAGGATAAGGCGTATGGTCACGTCGTAACGTTCAACGCTAAGGGACACCCGGAGCTGACGATGGTTTGGATGGACGTCGAGGGCGACGAAGTGCTTTTCAACACCTCTGAAGGACGCCGCAAACCTGGCAACATACGCCGCGATCCCCGTGTGATTGTTTCAGTGCAAGACCGCAACAACCCGCAGGCGTACGCAGTCTTCCACGGCAAAGGGCGAGTCACGGACGTCGGTGCCGACCAGCACATCGACAAGCTTGCTAAACGTTTTCTGGGGGCCGACAAGTATCCGTTTCGGCAGCCCGGTGAGAAGCGACTCGTCATACGTATCGCCGTGGATCGGATCAGCGGTATGGCTCCAAATTATCAGAGCTGGTCGTAGCGACCGAGTAGTGCCCGGCTTTGTGGAGCGCGAGTTAAATTAATCCGGAAAATTTACGCGAGCCTTTCTGATCGCATTTTTCAATGGCGGCTGATAGAGTACGTTCATGAAAAAACAACTTCTGCTAACACTGATTTTCGTTGTGGCTGTCGCGACTCCGGCGTTGGCCCAGCTCGCGTCTCCGAACGCTGCTGGCGTCGCGGCTGGACACATTCACTTAAACGCCAACGATGTGGACGTCCAGAAGAAGTTCTGGACCGATGTCGGTGGAACGATCGTCAATCGGGAAAAGCTCGTAATGGTCCAGTTTCCGGGAATCTATGTTCTTCTTCGCAAACAGGACTACAACGGCGGTTCCGTTGGCTCGGTCATCAATCACTTCGGACTCTACGTTAAAGATTTCGAAAAGTCCGTCGCCCGTTGGAAAGCAGCGGGACTCAATTGGGAGCCCGGAAATAACCCAGGGCAAGGCTACCTGAATGGGCCTGACAGCGTGCGTGTCGAGATTTACGAAAACAAGTCACTCTCTACGCCGATGGCGATGCATCACATCCACCTGTGGGTGCCCGATCCAATCGCGGCTCAGAAGTGGTACGTCCAGCACTTCGGCGCGACCGCTGGCAAGCGTGCTCAGTTTGAGACCGCTAATGTTCCAGGCACGGAGATTACCTTTAATAAGGTCGACAAGGCTCAGGCCCCGACAAAAGGCCGGTCGATTGATCACATGGGCTTCGAGGTCAGGAACATCGACGCGATTGTGGCGAAGCTTCAAGCCGCCGGCATCAAAACCGACGCGCCGATTCGCAACAGCACAAACGCATCGGGTCTCCGGATCGTATACATCACGGACCCCTGGGGCACTGAGATCGAAATCACCGAAGGCCTGGCTCCGAAGACCTAAGGACCGCATTCCCCTCCTCGCAGAGGAGGGGTGGATGCGCCAAGCGCCGGGTGGCGCGAAGCGCGAGCCCGATAGGGCGAAGCCTCAATAGAAGTCCGGCGAAAACGTTTCGGCCGAACCGACCACCCCGGCGCTTCGCGCCACCCCTCCTCTGCGAGGAGGGGAATGCGGCAGTTTATTCACACTTTCCACAGCACGCGGTGCCAGTCTTCGAGCAGTGCGAATTCGTTGGTTAATTTCGAAAGCGACCAATGATAGTGCGTCAACCGCCGAGATTCCAGAACGAACCGACGAAATTAGATAGACTATCCAAAACCGCAGGAGGAAATACGGAGATAACCCGTCGCGATGTATTCGCCGGCGCACTGCTGCCATTCGTGCACCTTGCGCAACAAACACAGACGCCCAATAACACCGTCTTTCAGCACGATCTGCCGAACATTACGATGGACGACTAGCAAGTCACCGCAAACACGATCAACCTGGCGCCGGGAGCCGGCGGAAACCCGCACCGCCACCCTGGCTTCGTGCTGGTGTACGTTCTTGGAGGCGAGGTCGTCACCAAAGTCTCCGGCCAACCGGTCTCATTATCGGATTGTCAAAAAACGCTCTCCCATATAAAACGTTGTTGCTGCGCGGGAAGTCAATCTGCGGGACAGCAGCAACGATTGCTGTGCAGGAAACGATTTTGCTGTCCAGCATCGGCGTTTTCTAGACAGCATCCGCCGTTGCTGTGCAGGAAACGATTTTGCTGTCCAGCATCGGCGTTTCCTGGACAGCATCCGCCGTTGCTGTGCAGGAAACGATTTTGCTGTCCAGCATCGGCGTTTCCTAGACAGCATCCGCCGTTGCTGTGCAGGAAACGATTTTGCTGTCCAGCATCGGCGTTTCCTAGACAGCATCCGCCGTTGCTGTGCAGGAAACGATTTTGCTGTCCAGCATCGGCGTTTCCTAGACAGCATCGGCGTTTCCTGTCTAGCATCCGCCGTTGCTGCACAGGAAACGATTTTCCTGTCCAGCATCCGCGGTTCCTATTACAGCATTTTCGATTCGCTGCCTGGGAAGGCACGTCGCGCGGCTATAACGACCAATAAGGCATTACATTTCAATCATTTGAGACTCAAACACAGTGGCTTCGATCGTTTTCCGGATCGATTTGTTTTCCACCAGTTTCAGATTTTTCTTCTTCTCCAAAGAGGAGCGGCGAAAGCACGTCCACGTCAGTTGTGGGGACGGTGAAGCAAAGTTTAGGTTGGAGCCGGC
>QHWY01000252.1 GCA_003223875.1 Acidobacteriota bacterium
GAGCCATGTTTTCGAGGACGAGGTCCGCCCGGCAACTGAGCGAACTGACCAACCAGCCGAGGAAATGCCGGAGCGACACGATCATGGCAAGAATTTTAGCGGAAAGACCGAATCAAACTGTACGCCAAGTCATTGATTTCGCAGGTGTACGACCTTTTGGCGAGGCACAGCACCACTTTCATTTGGTTACAAGCCTCCATTTTCTCCGGCCACTCTTCCGCAGACGCAGAAACGCGGGCCGAAGTCCAAGTTCAACCCCGCTACAAACACCAGTGAGGTTGAGGATGTTCTTTTGGGGTTGGGCTACGAATGGGACTGATAGCGCCTTCTGCGAAAGAGATCAAGTTGACTTGAGTCGACGGCCGTGCGATTCCAGAGTGGACGGAACGAGCAAGAAATCGCGACCAGGAGCAGGGAGCGCGACAAAGTAGGCAACCCGCGAACCCAGATGTAACGATCCTTGCCTGAAATGCACTAGTTTCTAAGTGTCGAGTAGCGGATGTGTTGACAGTAACGGTGCTTTAGAGGATTGTAAGTGGCAACAAGGCGATGCGTTGCGTTGCAGGTGCATCTCTCTCTTTGCGGATTTTCTATGAGCGAACAGGTTCGTGTGGTGGCCAGAGGCCATCGTGCCGCGATTGGTCTCCTAATCCTTTCGTTTGTTGTTGTTTTCCTACCTGTAGTCGCGAAGGGACAGTGCAAAGAACCCGCAAATCCGAAGGCCGAAGTCCCGGCAGCGAAGCTTGACAGCGCAAGGTTGGCAGCTGCAGGTGCAGTGCCGCGAGGAAAAGCACCAGCGCAAGTGATGATGTACAGGCCGCCGCCGACCCAGGTTCCGGACCTGAGCAACAAGACGCTCGATGAAGTCAGAACGGAGGTCGCGAACAAGCTGACCATCCGAAACGTCAATGACAACAATTCGGGATGGATTGTCGGGCGGCAGTTCCCAGAGCCATACAGCAATGTTGCTGTTTGCTCGCCGCTCGACCTATGGATGAAAGCGCCGCCGGAGCGAATCACGAAAGTTCCGTCGATTGTTGGTGTGCCCGAGAACGAGATCCCTTCTCTTTTGGAAAAATACCATCTGAGGTACGGGGGATTGACTCCGAAAGAAGCGACCGCGGCACCTGGCACCATCTTTGACCAAGATCCCAAGCCTGGGACGCCGGAGCCCTGGGGCAGCGAAGTAATTGCTTACAAGGCGACGAGCCCACCGCCCGTGGCGCCGTTGTCCGTGCGTCTGACGGCAGACACGACAAACGTAAAGCCTGGAGATACGGTAACGTTTGTTGCGAGGTTGCAACGGGAATCGCCGGAAGTGCAATTCGCTTTCAGTTTCGGCGGTGGACCATCGACGGTACCCGGTGGGCCAGAGACTACCCATCGTTTCGATGAGGATGGCGACTATGAAGTCAGCGTGACCGCCACATTGGGCGCCCAGGAGGCACAGAGCGAGCCCCTTCACATTACGGTACATTCGAAGAAATACACAATAGAAGTGACTTGGCAGCCACTGCATCCCGTAGCGGGGCAACGCGTTACATTTACCGCCAGCTTAAATCCTTCTGATCCGTCAATCGGCAAAGGCCCTTATTACTTCTATTTCGGCGACAAAGTGAAGCCGAAACCGACAGGCGGCGTGTACACGCAGGCTTTCGCAAAACCCGGAAGCTACCCTGTACGCGTAACGCTGAAGGGCGAACACGGTCACACGATTCAAAACGGCCCGCTGCAACTGGTTGTGATGCAGGAAATACGGCCTATGCCTAATGCGTGGGAGAAATGGGGCAAGTCCGTTATCGCGGCGGGAGTGATCGTGCTGGTGGGGTCTCTTGTGGGCTTGTACCTCATCAGCAAATATTTGACCGGGCTGGTTGGTTTGCTCCCCAAGGGAAGGGCTGGGGACGTGCGTTTGCACCAAGGTGGAAGAGATGGGTTGGAGGCGGCGTTCGGATTTCGATTGGAGCAGCCAGTGGCCACGGCGACCGCTGAGTTTCGCGGTGCGGTCATTTTGAAGGTAGAGAGGGTTGGATGAGTCAAGCGAACCTGACGATGAAGGATCTGTTTGAGGTCCAGAGTGCAAAGGACGTAACCGAAGGGATGGGTACGGCGCAAGAACTCGAGGCTTCACAAGGGGCGACCGCGTTGAAAGAGGAGGTCGCGAAGAAATCGAGGCTGATCCAGTGGAGCGCGGTGCAGGATGTTTTAGTCGAGAAGACGTTAGAGGCTGTGGACATTCCGGTGCTGACGTTCCTGTTGCCCGCGTGGAAAAAATACCGGGACATTGTGGAGTTTGTGGATCTGGAGAAGCATCCCGCGAACGAAGTGAATCTCGTCTCGTTGGCACAGCACAGGGTGAAAGTGGAGCACCATCCGTATTTGCAGGTGACCTACAGAGGCGTTGAGATTCCAAAGGCGAAGCTGGAATTTGCGCTGACGGGAGATTTGACACTCGAGGGAGTGATCTTGAAGATTCAGAACGGGAAAATCAAAGCGATTCAGGGCGGAGCGATGAAATGGAGCGGGGAGTTGCTGCTCGAGAATAGGTCCGTCCTGAAGAAGGAATCCAAGTCTTACGCCTTAACTGGAAAAGTTGATCTAGGCGAGGGAATACCTCTTTGAATCGGATGTTGACGGAGGTCGGTTATGCCTTGGCAAGCATTTTCCCGAATCGACGCTGGTTTCGCGTGTGGGCGATCCCCCATCACTGTAGCGGCACGCAATCCTGATCATCTAGACCTGTTCATTTTCATTGAGACGGAAATGGTGTCTGCAGCTGCCGCGAGATGTCTCAGCAATTCGCGATCCGTGTGGTTCATTCGCAGTTCGGACGAATTTCTCGACGCGGCAAATAGGCGCGAAATGTTGCATCCTTTGGGTTGCACAATAGTTGCACAACAGCTCCCAAACAAGGGGGTATTGCACCAAAGTAGGGCATTTCACCCAATCGAAAGTCATTGATTCCGAACATCAGGCGGTGGAATCGGGAATTTGCTAAACCGTTGTACGCGCTAAAACGTGTACCCGGGGTTCGAATCCTCCCCTCTCCGCCATGTCAACAAAAATCTTCCAGTGTTGTTGGAAAATCTTGAGTCTTCAGCGGCTTAGCTGTTTTCGTTTCTTCCGCTAGAGTCTCTCTAGTCTCCATATTTCCCTCCGATCGCCAAATTTTTCGGACTAAATTCGAGCTAAATGGCGCTGCCCGCGTGCCGTCGCCGGCGCTCTACTCGTGCCACTGACGCGCCAGACTCTAAGGTCTCTTCGACGATTCGGCGCTTCTCTTCGAGCGATCGCCGTCGCCTTTTCGTCTGCTTGATTGTCTCAAGCGTCGTCTGTTCGGAAGTGTCCATCTATCCCTTCGTGGACACTTGTAGATGTGCCCAGAACGGATAGCATCCTTATTTACTCTCAATTCGTCCAGACGCTGTCGGTGAAGCTGGGTATCTACGTTTTTCCGCGTACGGTGCGCGCCTATTGGCCTCCCGAACCGGAGCGACGAGGCCGTCGCAAGGGCGCCCCCATTTGAGCCTCGGACGGGGGTTCCTGAACCTGTTGCAGTGTTCCTACCGCTGCAAGGTCACGACAGACATACTTTCGCCCAAGGCTGCAAAATCGCGGCTCGCGCGGTTCTCGGCGGCCTCCATCACGAATACCGGTGGGAAAGTATCGCTGCGTGAAGGGCGAATTGCTCAGAGGACTGCAGCGCCGGCCCCGTGTGGTAGTGGATGGTTCGCGAGAATTCAGAAGAGGAGAGTTGGGGAAGAATTCGTTGGTTGCTATCTGTACCAAGTTCATCTCTGCCGCTGTCTCGAACGATTACGGGCGGCTCCCTCTCAGGCAACAATGCATGTATAAAAGTTAAACGGCTGTTTGCCGGTTGCCCTTTGTATCGGTCAACTTCGAAGCTAAACGGAATTTTTGAGCAGCACAGGTGGGCAGCATAGTAGATGCGGTGTGCCGCTGTTTTCTTCGCCCTGCTGCACGCCTTGCTCTTCTGCCTGCTGAAACTGAAGCAAATGCCACATGAACATTCGTTCAACGCCCACTTTCACCCAGTTTCACCCAGTTTCCTGTTGACATCTAGTCACGTAACGAGTAGAAGTTCGCTGACACGTCCTGATAAGTGCAATGGAAAGGCGGTTCGGAGGCGGAGAGCGATTGGATGAGGATACGGTGTTCGCGGTTGCGTTGCTGCAGCTGTGAAGGATGTTGATCCCCCGTTCGACCCTTTGCAAGTTGCCTGCCTCGATCCAATAACTGGCTTTCTTAGATACCGGAACAACCTTGCTTGATCTTTCCCGGCAGTAAATCAGGAGACGAGGAACGACCATGACCAAACCGAAGTCGTCCGGTCCGCGACCGATGAATGTTTTTGTCCGACCAGGTTCCAAGGCGGAATTGGCGTGCAGGAGCTACGCCGCGGGGCAGAAAGTACGGCCAAAAGAACGGCCGCCAGATGCCGACGTGATTGCGCCCGGGTTCCGGCCCCGTCCAGGCCTGAATTTGCATGATCAAGGCGGCAAAATCATCCGTGACCTCGTCTACACGAACTGTTTTGTAGGCGGAAACGCCTGGGACCCGAATGACGTTCAGCGAATCAACCAAAACCTCAAAAATGCCATGACCGACCAAAATCTCAACAACGTTCTCATCCAGTATTTTCGTGGCGCCGCAAATATAACGACCATATTCGTCCCAACCTCCGTCAAGTTGCCGGACAAGCCGAGTACGATTTCCCAGCCAGAGGTCGAAAATCTCCTGAAAAGCCTGCACGAGGGCGGCAAACTGACCGAGTTCGACTTCCCGAACACCGTGTTCAATTTTATGTTGCCGCGGGGTACGGTTCTAACCATCGACGATGGTTCGAACGAAAAGAAAGCTGCAGACAAAGAAGAAAAGCATTCCGCGCCGGTCGAAGAAGAAGCGAGTTCATTAGAAGGCCTCGGTGGTTTTCATGGGTCCGTCCATATCGGAGCCGTGACTCTGTACTATGCAGTAGGAGTTTTCTCCGAAGGCGGGAATGGCATCGTGGCGTTTGATCAACCCTGGAAAAATGTAGTGGCCACTTTTTATCACGAACTGAACGAGGCCCGGACCGATGCAGATGTTGAAGATAATCGTGTCGCCTGGGTGAACAACGAACAGCCCGGCGAAGAGATCGGCGACATACCAATGACGCTATCGGGAGGTAACCTCGGCAAAGTGATGAAAGAAGTGCCGCTGGCGAATGGCTCGGGAACGGTGCCCGTCCAGTTGATGTGGTCGAACGGCGTTAGCGGACCGGAGGGACCCATTGCGGTTGCTCACGGGGCCACACACTAGCTTTCCTCTGATCGAGGTACCGGTGCCTTCCACCGCGCACGTGCCAGCCGGACAACGCATGGCCATCTTGACGGAACCGACGACGTTTACAAGATGATGTTCTGGGCCGCTAGATCTGCAGCACCTGGGACGAAGCGACGGCTGTGCCGGAGGGGATCGATGTTGTGGTGATTGGCGGGCGCATGTACGGAGGATACTGCGCTGGAAAGATATACCAAGAGAGCCGCCTCCGCTTCGGAGATCCACGGAAAGCATTACGGGTTCTCGTGCTGGAGGCCGGGCCGCTTGTCTTAAATGAACACACCGCAGACGTCCCCGGCCTTTTTTTTTCGATCCGGGAGGCAGCGCGGTGAATGTCGCGTCGGGTGCGAATCCGGGAACTCGCAATGAAGTCTGGGGCGTTGGGTGGCGCAGCAATCAGCCTTTCGTAGAACAAGCATATTGCCTGGGAGGCAAGGGCATCTTCTGGGGAGGATGGTGTCCGAGACTGCAACCCACGGATCTGGCGGAATGGCCTGCGGATGTGCAGCGATATCTCACCACGGTTGATCCTGACAACCCTGTTGGCGTTCGGCCGATCGACGATATTGACTTAGCCACAAAATTGCTACTCCGGCGTGGCGACCCGCTCGGCGGTTACGGCACGGTGGAGTACGAGATCGGTGTGCAGCCGAGCGATCGCTTCCTCTTTGATCCGGTGCAGTTGTCCGGTTCCGCTACACAAAAAGTGGGATTGAACGAGGCGCTGCGAGTATTCCTCGAGCAGAACCAAGGCACCATCGATGCACATATCACTAATGTGCTTAGCGGGCATGACGTCCTTCGGCGTGAAACTTATTGCCGGTTTATCTGAACTGGATGGAAACGGATTAGGAGCGACTCTATGAAAATTACGCAATTCGATGCCCCTGGCAATAACGGTGACTTCACGGGCAACTCCGCTCTCGCCGCCAAATGGAGCGTCCAGATGTCAAAAGACTTCGATGATGGTGTGGCCGGGGTCAATGCGAAGCTCGTCGCGCATGGTGGCGGGACATGCCAGTTCTACAATCCGGTTACCCATGGACTCACCGGTGCGGACGTCACTCCAGCCTCCGCAGGAGAAATCACTTGGAATGGATTCCCTCGCAAGTTCCTGGGGACAGCCCCCGGAGGAGCGGCGGACTTTGCAGGAGCGGAACCCACTCTCACGTCCGGTCACTCCCGCAACCAGGATGAATATTTGGAATGGCACGTCACCAGGAACGGATCCGGAAAGATAACCTCGGTCGAATTCACTTGCGAGGGCTACGACTACTACGAATTCCTGGGCAGGGAAGCAGCAGATATTCTGCTCGGCCTCTACCAGAAGTTCATCAGCCCTGCAGTCAGGCACGCCGATCTGTTTACCGGTGCGCAGTATCAGAAGTTAAATCGCTGGAATACCGCCGATGGTGCGATGCACCTGACCCAACAGGCCAACAATCTTTTTGCGGAAGTCATTCTTGCGGCGGAAGCCACCGTACGTAGGAGGGACGCAGTCGGTCGCGAGGTCACAGCGGCCATTCCGCTCACCAAGTGCTCTCAATTCGGCGATGCGCGCAGGAATAGCGATCCCACCATCGGTTCTGGCGTGAATGGCTTTGCCCGTCAGGGTCGGATGATCACTCTTGCAAATCCGGTGGGACTATATATCGACCATCTGGACGACGCCGGATTCCGTCTGCCTGGCGACCTGCCGGTCGATGGGTGGTTTCAAATTCTTCGCGGAACTCCCGCCCACACTCTGCGAGCCGTTTTCGCTCCTCCACGAGGCGCGGCGTTTACGGTTTCCGATGTAACTATCGGAGGCATCCCGATCAAGTTCGGCGGCCAAATCGCCCAGAACATTACGATGAGACTCACGGGTGTTGCCAGTGTTGCCAACAATGTCCAGAACACGCCGATTCCATGCGAGGGAGCGGGCGGAGCTGTACATACGGCGATTGCTGTTGCGGCGTCGCGGTTACCGACACGCGGAGCCTCCTGATGCCACGCGCCAAATCTGTCGCAAGGAAAAAGCTCGTTTCGGAGCCCCTACTCGACAGTCACGAAATCCAAGGAAACATCCTTGCCGGGTTCAACAAAGATCACCAGCGATTGGTTGGGTTGCGGATCAGAGGCGTTGCCGAAGCAAGAAAATGGCTGGCGCGAATTCTGCCTCACGTCAGTTCACTGGCAGAGGTCTATCAATTCAATGCGCTCTTCCGGCTGAGGCGGAGTCGCTTGGGCCGGGATCCTGTCTGCTTGGTGGCGAGCTGGATGAATATCGCATTTTCTCGCGACGGGCTAGCTCAACTCACTTCGGATTCCGATGCGGCAGCTTTGCCGGACGCGGCATTTCAGATCGGCCTGACCAAGGACCGTGCCGACCTGCTTGGGGATCCGACGCCGGGCGGCGAAACCGATCCAACGGCGAGGTGGGTGATTGGCGGAACGAATCATCCCGTCGACATTCTGATGATTGTTGCCAGTGACGACAAGACTCGTCTGGATTCTCTCGTTGTACAACTCCGTCCAGCTCCGATGGACGGGCTCTCCGCACCTGAGATTATCTGGGAAGAACAAGGTGAGACCCGAACGGACCTGCCAGGCCACGAACACTTCGGATTTAAGGATGGCGTGTCTCAACCTGGTGTGCGCGGTCTGATTTCCCGCAGACCGAGGATCTACCTGACACCGCGCCTGCTCAAGGCACCTGGAACCGGCGAAATCGCGTTCGCGAAACCGGGCCAACCGTTGATTTGGCCGGGCCAATTCGTACTGGGCTATCCGTTTGGAGACCGCGACGGTGCAATGCAGCCCGCGCCGCCACTCGGGCGCGCCTGGTTCAAGAACGGTTCCTTCCTGGTTTTCCGTCGACTGGAACAAAATGTTGCGGGGTTCTCCGCATTTCTCAAAGCCGAAGCGGACCGTCTGTCTAAAACTGCTGGATTCCCAGGCATTAGCGCCGAACACTTGGGTGCTCTTTTCGTGGGTCGATGGCCGAGCGGGGCTCCGGTTTCGCGAACGCCCGGAGGCGACAACCCAGATCTAGCGGCCGACAGTCTTTCCAATAACGACTTCCTGTTCACCGAGGACACGCCACCACCCGTATTCCTCCCGGGTGTAGGCGTAACGGCCGGCACATTTCCGCGCGCCATGGAAGGGAGCAAAGGCCCTGTCTGCCCGCATGCTGCGCATATTTTCAAAGTCAATCCGCGCGACAGCGCCACCAACCTCGGACCGGATTTCGATACCCTGACCCGCCGGATTCTTCGCCGCGGCATTCCGTTCGGAACCCCTCTTACTAGCCTCGAGGACGACGGCGCCTCCCGAGGACTCCATTTCCTGTCCTACCAAGCTTCGATTGTTGATCAGTTCGAAATTTTGCAGCAAAACTGGGCCAACAATACTGGAGCTCCGACCAGCGGCGGCAATGACCTCATTATCGGACAGACGA
>QHWY01000465.1:0-2323 GCA_003223875.1 Acidobacteriota bacterium
CCATGCCGCCAAAGGTGCCGCCGTGGTACCCAAAGTAGCGGCTGATGAATTTGTACTTGCCCGGATGCCCAGTCTGTTTATAATACTGCCGCACGAATTTCAAAGCGGCTTCCACGGCTTCCGAGCCACCGCTGAAGCCTTTCACATACTTCAGGTTGCTGGGAGTGACGCTTCCGATCTTCTCGACGAAATCGAGCGTGATGTCGGCGATGCCGTGAAGCGGCGGTGCGAAAGTGATGCGCTCCATCTGGCGACGCACCGCATCCAGCAGTCGCGGATGGCGATGACCCAGGCTCGCGACGAAGATGCCTCCGATAGCGTCGAAGTAGCGCTTTCCTTCGATGTCCCAGTAGTAAAGGCGGTCGGCTTTCTCGAGAATCAGCGGGTGCTCGAGAAACTCGGAAGTTTGAAAAAAGTCGATGAAGGTGTGCTTGAGAAGGTTCTCTTGCCGCGGGCTCAATTTCATGGGTGCCTGCCTTGGTCAGCGCCCATTCTACCTGAAGCTTTCACGCGGGGCCCGCGCACCGGAATTGGCTTTGTTTCGCAAAATTCGAATTCTCTCCTAGCCCAAGTTCGTCACGACAGTTGTAGTTTTAGCCTATTTTTGGGGCTGTGTACAGAGTAAGTGCCAGGGCTGCAATCGACGGTTTGCAGAACGGCAATGTAGTGTAGACCTACCCTCTTGTGCCGACGGGCGTCTCATGACACGATCAGCCGAGAATGTTTTTGCGGCCGAACCACCGCGGCAAGGACGGCAAGGAACACACCTACTGGTCCCTGGTGGAATCGGTGCGCACACCCGATGGACCGCGTCAAAGAACGCTGTGTCATCTGGGCGAGCTGAACGGTTCGGATCATACGCGGTGGCTGAGAACGGTTGAGGTCTTTAATGAACAAGGTGAAGCGCAGCAACTGAAACTGTTCCCGTCGCAGGTGGAGCCGCCCCCAGACGATCCGCAAGTGGCACGGGTCCTGGTCAACCGGGTGCGCCTGGAAAGGACGCGACAGTTCGGCGCCTGCTATCTGGGGCTGGAACTGTGGAGACGCCTGGAACTGGATCGTTTCTTTGCACAGGCGGTGGACGACGATGTGGCCGATGTGCCCTGGTCGCGCGTGGCGGCGTTGCTGGCGATCAACCGGTTGTGCGCGCCGGGCAGCGAACTGGCCATTGAACAGCGCTGGTATCCGGCGACGGCGCTGGACGATCTGCTGGGGATCGAAGAAGGCAAGATCAACGACACGCGTTTGTACCGCTGTCTGGATCGCATCCTGCCGCACAAGACGAAACTGGAGCGGCATCTCAAGGATCGTTATGGCGCGCTGTTCGAAGCCGAGTTCGACGTACTGCTTTATGATCTGACGAGCACGTATGTGGAAGGCGCGGCGGAAAACAATCCGATGATGCGCCGCGGCTATTCGCGGGATCATCGACCGGATTGCGAGCAGATGGTGATCGCGCTCATCGTCAACAACGAAGGTTTCCCGTTCAGCTATGAGACGTTCGATGGCAACCGCGCCGACGTCTCGACCATGGAGACGATACTGCGCATGGTCGAGCGCAAGTACGGCAAGGCGCGAAGAATCTGGGTGTTTGATCGCGGCATCGTCAGTGAGGAAAATCTGGCGTCTATCCGCAAACGTGGCGGGCAGTATCTGGTGGGCACGCCGCGCAGCCAGATGAAGCAGTTTGAAGCGGAGCTGCTGCAAGAGGATTGGACACAGGTTCGGCCTGAAGTGGAAGTGAAGAAGGTAGCCATTGCGCAGGGCGAGGAGACTTACATTCTGTGTCGCACGGCGGGCCGCAAAGAAAAAGAGAAGGCTATCCGAAATCGTTTTTCCGGCAGCATGGAAAAAGCTTTGAACGGCCTGGAGAAGACCATCGCGCTGGGCCGGCTGAAAGATCGCCATAAGATGGAGCGGCGGCTGGGAAAGATTCAGGCCCGCCATCGGTCCGTCAACGACCTCTATGAGATCTCTCTGCGCGACACAGCCGAGGGCGTCCGTTTGTCCTGGCAGATGAAAGAAGACCGCAAGAGTTGGCGCGAGTCGCGCGAAGGCGCCTACCTGCTGCGCACCAATCTGAAGGCGGAGACGGCCGAACAGTTGTGGTCCAAGTACCTGCAGTTGACGGAGGCCGAAGCCTCCTTTCGGGCGCTGAAGAGCGAGCTTTCCATTCGGCCTCTATTTCATCAAAAGGAGCCGCGTGTAAAGGCCCACGTGATGGTGGCATTCCTGGGTTACGCGCTCTGGGTCACATTGAAACATCTGCTCAAGCGCCGAGCGCCGATTGTGCCGAAACCATCAGTGAGCGGCGTCAACAACA
>QHWY01000465.1:2375-3354 GCA_003223875.1 Acidobacteriota bacterium
GTCTAGCGGAGGCGTTTCTCCGGGCGAGATCGTAAGCCTGTTCGGCGACAGAATCGGACCTGACACGCCGGCGAAGTTCCGGATCGATTCATCCGGAAAATTCGCTACCGAGATCGGGAATACGCGCGTGCTGTTCGATGGCATTCCCGCACCCCTGCTTTATGCCCAGGACAACCAAATCAATGCCATCGTGCCCTGGGAGTTAAAGCCTGGAGGGTCGGGCGATCTGCCGGAGCCATTCGTTTACACAAACATCGTCATTGAACGCAACGG
Organism: Acidobacteriota bacterium; assembly: GCA_003223875.1. Lineage (GTDB taxonomy): Bacteria > Acidobacteriota > Terriglobia > 20CM-2-55-15 > 20CM-2-55-15 > 20CM-2-55-15. Next base: position 2,649 of record QHWY01000465.1, read on the forward strand.
AATCGCCAACTCGCCTGTGCCTGCATTCGTCGCCGCGGCAGAGCCCGGCATCTTCCGACTGGATTCGGAGCCCTATGGCCAGGGCGCGATCCTGATTCAGGACGGCACCGTCAATTCAAAGAAAAATCCAGCCCGGCGTGGTTCGGTGATTTCCATTTTCGCGACCGGAACCGGTCCTCTCACTCCAGTTCCGGGAGATGGCGAGATCGTTGCCGACGCCAGGCGGCGCGGGGCGATAGTAGTCGAGGTTGTTTTTCACCCGCAACTCGAAGCCGAGGTTCTTTATGCCGGCGCAGCACCCACTCTTGTGGCGGGCTTGTCGTGCGAATCCCTACAAGGAAGTGCCCGATGACGCGGTGGTAAACGGAGTCAAAGTTTACGTGCGCCTGGACCACCGGTACGCCTGCTTTGAAGTCACGGTCGCGGTGAAGTAAGTAGCCACCCGATTCACACCCTGGAATCAGTCTCGAGTTTCCGAGGAGAGTGGACCAGCGTCCGCTTTTGCGCAGGGCCGTCCCACAAACGGACACTGTCCTTTCCCGGCGCACGGCTTACACGAGCTAAGCCAAATCAAATCTTCCAGTTGTAATTGTCTCTCCAGCGGCATGCGAGTTGCCCTACGGGAGTAACCCAGATTGAGGGGGCCATGGAAGGTCTGATCAAAGACATTCGTTACGGTGTACGCGCGCTACGAGCAAGCACTGGG
>QHWY01000002.1 GCA_003223875.1 Acidobacteriota bacterium
GGCTTGTTGCCGAAGCCGCGAAGCGGCGTAAGAGCAGTAGCCCAGGGCGCAAGCCCTGGGTTGATTTCAATGGACAAGACAAGCCGCGAAGCGGCGGCAGAGGTTTGACATGCCGCCCCTCTGGGGCTGCGGCATAGACGAACACGAGAGCCCAGCGCTTCTTACGCGCTGGGCTATTTTCTCGCGTCGCTTCGCGGCTAATCGGACTGCCGCAACAGTAGCAGTTATGTCGCTTCTTCGTTTGTGTGAGTGGCTCGCATCCACCCCCGGAAGCACCGCGCTTCACGAATCGCAGTATTTGTATCTCGTGGTTTTGTCGGTTCACGTTCTGACGTTGTGCTTGTTTGTGGGAACCGCAGCCATGATAGATCTGCGTCTGATGGGTCTGACGATGCAGCGCGTCCGGGTGTCGGAGGTTATGGCGCGGCTCCTTCCATGGACCACAGCGGGTTTTCTGCTGATGATTCTGTCCGGCTCCCTTCTGTTTTACGCTGCGCCTTTGGTGAGGTATCAAAACATTTTCTTTCGGGCCAAAATGCTGACGCTGGTTCTGGCCGCCATTAACGTGTGGGTGTTTCACAAAACGGTGGACCGGCGGAGAGCGGAGTGGGATCTCGATCCCGTTCCGCCTCGAAGCGCCAGAGTGGGCGGCGGTGTAGCTTTGGTGCTATGGGCTATTCTGATCATGCTGGGACGCATGATTCCGTACCAGGTGTATTGGTTCGACTGTAATAAACAGCCTCAACCCGCCATCTTGAATTTACTAGCGGGTTGTGTCACTGGTTCCCGGTAGGCACAGCGGCGGGAGTTGAATGTCGTTATTAGACTTCTTTAAATCGCTCCAATATTCTTCGCTGCTCTCTGCGATGCGCGACTCACCCTGGATCTTTCCTATTATCGCAAGTGTCCATCTCATGGGGCTGGCGTTGATTGGCGGAGCCGTGTTGTTGGTGGACTTGCGTCTCTTGGGGCTCGGAATGCGGAATCAGCCTCTGCCGCAACTCGCGCGAGACGCCGAACGGTGGCTCGTCCTCAGTCTTGTGATTCTGCTGCCCACAGGTATCCTGCAATTCATGTGTTTCGCCGCCACGAAGTATTACTACCTCAGAGCCTTCTGGGTGAAGATGGCAGCCTTATTTCTGGCGCTCGTCTTCACTTTTTCCGTACGTCGCAAAGTCCTCATCGATGGCGAGACGCGCATGACTCCACTCCGGAACAAGCTCGTAGCCGCAGTTTCGCTCGCACTGTGGGCCACTGTGGCAATCGCGGGACGAATTATCGGATTACCGTAGCTGTGCGCAATTCCCCTTCTAAGGGCTTTGCACAAAAAGTGCATGATGTCGGGCTCTCCCGCTGTAGCGGCGGTCTATGAAGACATTCATGAGCCGCGGCTCAAAGTGAACAATGAAAGTTCGCAACGGATCTAAAGGACTTACTGCGACACTTTCGTTACAGCTGTGAATGAATTGATGGCACGCAACTCCCCTCCTAAGTTAGGAGGGGAGCCTGCGAGGACAAAGTCCGAGCAGGCGGGGTGGTTCCCCTGCCGTTACTGGCAGTTGAGGGAACCACCCCGCCCTCGCTTACGCTCGGGCACCCCTCCTAACTTAGGAGGGGAGTGCCCGCACTCCAATTCATTCACAGCTCCTATGACCGCCGGCAATACAGCAATTTGCGAGATCGCCGGCGGTCATTCTTGAGGCTGCGCGCTATCGCGCTTGCGCTTCGCGGACCGCCGCTACAGTGGCCATTCTCGACTTTCTGTCTGTGCAAAGCCCTTAGGAGGGGACTTATTACGCGATGACGCCTTCGTCTTTCAACGCTTGTACTTCTGGTTGTGATAAGCCGACGATGTTTTCGAAGACGTAATCATTATGCTCGCCGAGAAGCGCGCTCGAGCGGCGAAGTTGGGCCGGGGTTTCCGAAAGGATGAAGGGTGGGGCTTCGTGCTCAAAGGTCCCAAACTCCGGATGATTCAGCTTTACCCACTGATTGCGGTGAACTAATTGAGGGCAAGAAAAAAGCTCCGGCACAGATTGCACGACGCCGGCCCTCACGCCCGCCGACTGGAGGCGCTGCATGATCGTCTGCGCGTCGAACTGTGAGGTCCATTCCGCGATGAGTCTGTCCAATTCCTGTTCGTGCGTTTTCCGGCCTGCCGGCGTTTGAAATCTCGCTTCGCTCCGCCACTGAGGCCTTTCGGCAGCGCGGCAGAATGCGGTCCATTCATCGTCGTCAAAGACGGTGATCGCACACCACTGGTCCTCCCCTTTGCACGGATAGACTCCGTGTGGGGCCGCCTGCGGATCGCGGTTGCCTTGTGGTTCATGCACGCGTCCGTTGACCTGCGCATCCAGCACCGCGGGCGTGATGAATTGGATACCCGCTTCGTACTGGGATAGGTCGATATGTTGCCCCTTACCGGTCCGGTGGCGGTAGTCCAGCGCCGCCAGAATCGCAATGAGCCCGAAACCGACCGCGACAAAATCGACATAAGGGCCATATAACAGCATTGGCGGCTCGCCGGGACCATATCCCGTCAGATACGTGAAGCCGCTCATCGATGTGAGCTGGGAGCCGAAGCCCCGCTGGGTGGCACGACGGCCCGTCTGTCCCTGGTTACACGAGCTGAGTACGATGAGATCCGATTTCACACGCCGCAACTCGGAGTATCCAAGACCGAGCCGCTCCATGACCCCCGCCGCGAAATTCTCGATAACGATATCGGCTTTCGACACGAGTTGTTTTGCGAGCGATACGCCTTTCGGCTGCTTTAAATCCAATGTGACATTGAGCACCTGGTCATTGAACAGCGCGTAGGATCCGCCGCGTTCGAGTCCCGGCTTGTTGTCTTTAAATGGCGGATAGTGGACGCGAAAGCCATCAGGTGATGCGTGCGACTCCACGCGGATGACTTCTGCCCCATGCTCGGCCAGATGTTTTCCAACAAGAGGTCCAGCCGCAAAGACGGCGAACTCCACGACACGGATTCCTTCCAAGGCCGCTTTCTTAGAATTCCCACTCAAATTATCTTCCGGTGCGTGCGAGGCTTTCAACCCAACCCTTCATTTGAGCCTTGGCGCGTTCGATATCTTTCGGATTGAACCATTTCGAGAGATCGATTCGCTCGATCGGGTACACAGGCCGCTGGAAGTCCTTTTCATACCCATAGGGAAGCGTCGCGTCGATGCCCATGCCGCCTTCGAAGCGAGTATTTGAGGCCGTCCATTCTTTATCGCCCGCCGTGAGCCGCTCCTGCGGTTGGAAAGTTTGTCCGATACCGCCGGGAATCGGATTCAAAATATCGGTGTGAGGATTCACCCGCGTTGTGAGGCACCACATGATGTCGTCCATTGAGTAGATGTCCACATCGGTGTCTACGGCGATTGCCAGACGCATCCCCTGATTACAGGCAAGAATCGCACCCAGAAAATTCCGCTGCCAGCCTTCTTCGATCTTGTTGCGCTTCTTCACCTGGATAATACAGCCGCCCCAATCGGTCATACAGAACGGAATGTTCACATCTTGAATGATGCCGGGCTGCAACCTCTCGCACAATTCGTAGATTGCGGCTTCGCGAACTGTCGTATCGATGTTATTGCAATCCAACATGTGAACGCCGAGCGCATAGATGAGCGGCTTCGCGGATTTCCGCATCGTGATGCCGGTCACATGGAACGTGGGTGCTTTGTACGCTTTGCCCATGTAACCGGCCCACTCCGGATGGAAGGGGTATCGGCCCTGGGTATCGGCCTCTTCAGCCTCTCGCGTTTCATATCGTTTGTCGCGCGGATACAGATGCCCTTCGAGCACGAGATCACAATCAGCAACCGCCCAGGCATCGACGGTTCGCGCTTTCACGATGCGGACCGGAAATCCCTGTGCGGCTCCGGCAGCACCCAATTCATCGCCGCCGCGAGGCAGAACCACATAATCGAATCCGCCGCCTGCAATGAGCGTGGCCGCAGGGGGCAAACCGAAGCACATCGTCAGCGGGATCGGCTTTTCGTCTTTATAGTGCTCGGTGATGATCTGCCACATGTGCGCGCCCGGAGCCGATTGAAACGTACACACATTGCCCCAGCGCGCGTTCATCCGGTTGTAACCGATGTGACTGCCGCCGTGAAAATACTCGCCAACAACAACGCTATTGCCGCTGCCTATGGTTTTTTCGGATTCGAGGGCCGTGTGCCTTATGGCCATAACCCACTTGTTGACGTTCAGACCATTGGTGATGACGGTTTCCTGGCAAGGTGCTGCGGCCGAAGGCACCTCGATGGGCGGAATGGGATGCGTGATCGCATGTGCCAGTTTGCGTGTGCGCTCCTGGGGATCTTTCCAACCGAATAGGTCATCGATGATGTCCATCTTGGCGTAGAGGTTTGTCACGCACTCCAGGTGCGGATAACCTTTCACATTTTTAAACAGGATTGGATAACTGCCATCGAGGTGCTTTTGCACGCCGGTAATTTCCAAATCCGGATCGACGACAGTTTCAGTCTCGAGGAGTCTCCCGCTCGCCCGCAGCCATTCGATCATTCCCCGAAGCGACCGGATGTGTTCGCTCTTCGCTTCTAATTCGTGTTTTATAGATACCGCCATAATGCCGAGTCCTGTAACTCCCCTCCTAAGTTAGGAGGGGTGCCTGCGAGGACACGCGAAGCGGAGCCCGATAGGGCGAAGCCTCAAAAAAAGTCCGAGCAGGCGGGGTGGTTCCCCTCCCGTGAATAGCACTTGAGGGAACCACCCTGCCCTCGCTTTCGCTCGGGCACCCCTCCTAACTTAGGAGGGGAGTTGCGTCGTTAAACAGTTCATGCCTTAAACAGGTTGTCGCCTAGCTTTTTCACTTTCTTTTCAAAATATGCGAGATGCTGTGCCATCAACTCGCGCGCACGAGCGGCATCGTGTGCCTCGACTGCCTTATAGAGTTCCCAATGATCGGAGATCGCGCGCTCGGCCATGTCCGCCGTGGGCAGCAGCTTTTCCAGGACATCCGCAAATAAGGCCCGAAACGATCGCACCGTTAAATTCAAAACATGATTCTTCGCCCCATTGGTCAGAGCGGCGTGGAACCGGACGCTATGCGGCCCATAATTGGGATCGCCGGCCGCAAGCGCTTGCCGCGCGGCCTCGACGGCTTCGCGCATTTCGCGCAGATCTTCTTTGCTCGCGCGTTCCGCGGCAAGACCTGCAATAGCGGTCTCGACGATCTTTCGCGTTTCCGCGAGCTCGAGAATATTCGCCTTCTTCGAACGCAACATCGAGGAAAGCGTTTCGCGCAACGGATCGAAATTCGGTTCGCGAATGAAGGCGCCTCCGTTGGACCCGACTTTGATTTCGACCAGTCCGCTCGACTCTAGAGTGCGCAGCGCGTCGCGGACCGACATCCGGCTCAATCCGAACTGCTCGGCCAGTTCTCGCTCCGGCGGCAGCCGGTCGCCCGGACCAAGCGTGCCTGAAAAGATAGCTTCCTGAACCTGTTTGACGACTTCCTCTGATACTCTACCGACTCTGACGCGTTGAAACATTGGCTTAATGGTCGAACAATTTGATCATTTGATGGTCCGACAAATTTATAATAAGATTCCGCTCGAACAGCAACAGAAATTTCGGCGCGAAGCGCGAGCCCGCGCGAAGCGCAAGCGCGATAGCGCGCAGCCCCAAGAAGAGGGTGAAGCCTCGAGGAGACCCCATGACGACAGTTCCGAAAGAGATGAGCAGCGTGCGCACACAAAGAGAAACCAGGTCGCGTGATTTGCGCGACTGGATGGCCGCCGTCGACCGCATCGGCGAACTCAAGCACATCGATGGCGCCGACTGGGACGTCGAGATCGGCACGATTACCGAAATGGGTCATCATCGCGGCGAGCGCAGCCACGCACTGCTGTTTGACAACATCAAGGGTCATGCGAAAGGCTATCGAGTCCTCTCGAATACGTTGAACACCGTGAAGCGGATTGCTCTCACCATGCATATGGAAATCAAGGGGAGCCGCCTCGACGCCGTGAAAGATTTGCACGAGCGGCTCAACAACCTCAATTACATTCCGCCTCAGTACGTGGACGACGGTCCGATTCTGGAGAATGTTTTCAAGGGCGACCAGATCGATATGTGGAAGTTTCCCACCCCGAAGTGGCACGAACTCGACGGCGGCCGCTACATCGGAACCGGCTCGGTGGATATCACCGCCGACCCCGACACCGGCTGGGTGAACCTCGGCACTTATCGCGTCATGATTCACGATCGCGATACATTGGGCTTTTATATTTCGCCAGGGAAACAAGGCCGCATCATGCGCGAAAAGTATTTTGCGAAAGGGCAGCCTTGCAAGGTCGCAATGTCGTTCGGACAGGATCCATTGATCTATCTTGCCGGCGGAATCGAAGTGCCGCACGGGTTGTCGGAATACGACTGGATCGGGGGCGTGCAGGGCGGGGCCGTGCCGGTGATCAAAGGCGAATACACGGGCTTACCAATCCCAGCCTATTCCGAAATCGTCGTCGAGGGCGAAGCTCTTCCCGACCAGAAACTTCCCGAAGGTCCATTCGGCGAATGGACCGGCTATTATGCCAGCTCCGTACGGCCCGAGCCGCTCATTAAAGTCAAACGGCTATATCATCGCAGCAATCCCATCATCCTCGGCGCCCCTCCAACTCGGCCGCCATGCGAGTTTGTCTACATGCGATGTTTTCTGCGATCGGCACTGATCTGGAAACAACTGGAAGCCGCCGGTGTTCCGGATGTGACCGGTGTGTGGTGTCACGAATCCGGTGCCGCACGGCTCTATGTTTTCGTCTCGATCAAGCAGCGATATCCAGGACACTCGCGCCAGGCGGGAATGGTCGCCAGCTATTGCCACGCAGGCGCCTATCTAGGCCGCTACGTTGTCGTCGTTGATGAGGACATCGATGTGACCAATACCAATGACGTTCTGTGGGCCATGGCGACCAGATCGGATCCCGAGACGGACATCGAAATCATACGGCGTAGTTGGAGCGGTCCGTTGGATCCCATCATTCCGAGGGAACAAAAAGGACATAACTCCCGGGCTATCATCGACGCCTGCCGGCCGTACGAATGGAAAGATCAATTTCCGCCGGTCGCCGAGTCGAGTCCTGAAGTGCGGCGAGCCGCCGAAGCAAAATGGGGCAAGATTCTGGACGAATAATCATTTCGGAAGAGCAGGTCGCATCGGCATTGGACATGCGAGGCGCCATCGATGCGGTCGAGCGCGGTCTTGCGGCCCAAGCGCACGGCGAGGCCGTGAACATGCTGAAAACGCATACGGCTTGGGACGGCTCGACACTTCACGCCATTGGCGCCGTTTTCCCGAAGGTGGGTCTGGCAGGCACGAAAACGTGGGCGCACACGCCGCGAGGCGCGTCACCGCTGCTGATTCTCTTTGATGCAGAAAATGGCGGCGTCCGAGCCATCATCGATGCTTTCAACCTGGGAAAATTCAGGACTGCGGCTGCTTCCGGTGTCGCGACTCGCCGGCTCGCGCGTGAGGACGCCGATGATCTGGCCATTATCGGAACAGGAAAGCAGGCATTCACGCAGGTGGAGGCCGTCTGCGCCGTCCGGAGAATTCGCCGCATCCGGGTTTTCAGTCCAAACGAACAACACCGGACGGAATTCGCCGCGGTATTAAAGAAACGCTTCGATGCTGAGATTATCGCTTCGCCAAGCGTTCATGATGCCGTTCGCGGCGCCTCCATTATCACGACGATTACTCGGGCGCGCGAACCGTTCCTTCACGCGGCAATGATTGAACGTGGAGCTCACATCAATGCAGTCGGCGCGATCCTTCCGAGCCGTGCCGAACTTTCTTCCGACGTTGTCGAGCGATGCACGCAGATCGTCTCAGACAGCCCGGCCCAAGCCGAGAAACTATCGCACGAATTGATTGGTGCATTAGGATCGGATCCGCAGAAATGGAATGCGGTCGGTTTCCTGGGAGAACTTGTAACGTCGGAAGGTAGGCGCAGAAGTGCGGATGACTTGACCCTTCTCAAGTCTCTCGGCACCGGCGTGTTGGATTTGTCAGTGGGTATAGAAGTCTATCGGAGGATAGTCCCTCTAGGAGAGGGAACGGTGCCCAAATGAAACGGAAGAGAGCGAGAGGGTGAAATGTTCATTGATCGCACGGGACTGCCGTACGAGCAGCCCAAGATACAAAAGCCTCTGATCGTCTCGAAGGAAGAGATTGAGGCTGAAGCCGAGCGCCTTGCGAGTCTCCCGGCACCGGCAAACGGCCGACGCATGTCGATCATCTGTAATCCGGTGACTGGAGTGGGTAATGGATTCGCTCCGGGCACAGGCATTACGTTATGCGTCCTTCGCCCAGGTGAACGGACGAAACCGATTCGCCATAACTCGTCGCAAGTCGATTTCTGCATTCGCGGCGGAGGAACCGTTCTCATTGATGGCAAGCGGATCCGCTATTCTCAATACGACACGTGGAATACGCCTTCATGGACCATTTACGACCATGTCAACGACACCAATGAGCTTCAGGTCCGCCTTACATACAGCAACGCGCCGCTACTGGAAAAAATGAATGTGCATATCGTCGAGGAAGAGCCTAAATCGAATTCAGCCGCCCCCGCCTCGGATCATGAGCAACCAGTGAATCCGTTCGGGACGTTTGAGATCGGACATTCCGGCGCGTACCTGATGCCATACGAAACTCTGATTAACCCCGATGTGAAGAAACAGGAGGCGCTCTATTGGCCGTGGCGTGAGGTGAAGAAGGAACTCGACAAGCTCAAAGCGTTGGGATCCTCCTACGTCGGCCGGCGGCTATATCTCCTCTACAATCCAGCAACGGAACGCACAAACGGTACCACCAATAATTTCTTTGCGACAATTTGTATCCGGCCGGGAAATATTGTCGACCGGCCGCACCGCCACACAGCGGCAGCGATCAATTACTTTTTTGCCGGCCGAGGTTACAGCATCATCGAAGGGGAGCGCTACGAATGGAAGGCCGGTGATCTGATGTTGACCGCGCCGGGCTGGGCAATCCATAACCACGCGTCGTACGACGATGACGTGTATGAATTGACGATCCAGGACAGCCCGCTCAATATCTGGATGGGATCGCTGTTGTGGCAGGAAAATCTGAGTCATCCTTTGGAGGTCCTTGGAGCAACCGGCGGCTTCGCCACCAACCGGGCTGTAGGGTAATACATTCATGACAAGCCTGGAGGTAGCAGCTTGAGCACAGAGGTGACCACCGCGGCCGCACCGGTTGAGCGCCGGGCTGAGCTTTCTCTGCGCGGGCATCTCGGCCGCGCGCTCTCGGTCGTCGTGCCTGTCTTGATTTGGTTTGCTCCTCTGGACATCGAGGCGACGACCAAGCACGGCTTGGCCATCACATCGTTCATGATTCTGGCGTGGATCACCGAGGCGCTGGATCACTCCGTGGCGGGCCTGATCGGTTGTTATCTCTACTGGGCGCTGAAAGTCGTTCCGTTCGATATCGCATTTACTGGCTTTGCAAACGACACGGCATGGTTTCTCTTCGGCGCCGCACTGTTTGGCGCGATGGCCACAAAGTCCGGCCTGGCCCGCAGAATGGCTTTCGCGGTGATCGAGCGCGTCGGCAATACTTACTCCCGGGTTCTATTGGGTCTCATCATCACGGATTTTCTCCTGACGTTCCTGATACCTTCCGGCATCGCCCGAGTTGTGATTATGGCGGCGATTGCTCTCGGGCTAATGGATGCCTTTGGCGCCAGCCCCGGCAGCAATATCGGCCGCGGTATGTTTCTGATCATTACTTACGCCGCAGGTATTTTCGACAAGATGATCATTGCCGGCGCCGCCTCTATTACCGCTCGCGGAGGGATCGAGAAATTTGGCGGAGTCGAGGTTTTGTGGAGCAGGTGGTTCTTCGCATATTTGCCATGCGATGTGATCACGATTCTCATCGCGTGGTGGTTGACGCTTTGGTTGTACCCGCCGGAACAATCCGGTTTATCTCGTGAAGCCGGCTACATCGGGGCCGAACTGCGGAAGATGGGGTCCTGGACATTCATGGAAAAGCGGACGGCATTGCTGATGTCGGGTGCAGTTTTATTGTGGCTGACCGATTTTGTTCATCACGTATCGCCATCGGTCATCGGACTGGGCGTTGGTTTATTAGCCGTTGTTCCCGGTATCGGTGTGCTCAATGTTGAAGACTTGAAGCGCGTGAATTATTTGCCTGTCTTCTTTGTGGGGTCGGCCATCAGCATGGGTGAAGTTCTGGTGCGAACCAAAGGGCTGGATGTTCTCACCAAAGTCATGTTTGCCTGGATGGAGCCGCTGCTGACGAATATCTGGTCTTTGACTTTCGTTCTTTATTGGACCGGCTTTATTTACCACCTGTTTCTTGCGAGTGAAATCTCGATGCTGGGCACGTCGATTCCTTTGCTAATGAATTTTGCGAAAGCACGCGGCCTCGATCCTTTGGCCCTTGGAATGGTTTGGACATTCGCGTCGGCTGGAAAAATCTTCGCCTATCAGTCGTCCGTGCTGCTCGTGGGTTATTCTTACGGATATTTCCAGGGGAAAGACCTGTTTCGACTGGGACTTTGGCTGACGGCTGTCGAATCTTTGCTCCTTCTGTTGTTGGTGCCGTTGTATTGGCCGCTGCTCGGAATTTGATGGAACACTCATGAAAATTATCGTTGGAATTACGGGGGCGACAGGCACGATCTTCGGTGTGCGGCTGCTCGAGGTCTTGAAGGACGCCGGTGTTGAGCGACATCTGGTCATGAGCAAGTGGGGCGTCCGAACGCTGCTGCATGAGACGCCGTACACAGTTGACTACGTGAAGTCGCTCGCCGAGCACACGTACGGAGATACGGATCAGGGTGCCGCGATTTCCAGCGGGTCGTTCCTCACGGCGGGCATGATCGTCGCGCCATGTAGCATGCGTACGCTGGCGGCGATTGCCAACGGCCAAGGTGACAATCTCATTCACCGCGCGGCCGACGTCATTCTTAAGGAAAGGCGCAAGCTGGCGCTGATGGTGCGCGAAGCTCCGCTAAACGATATCCATCTTGAAAACATGCTGAAGCTCTCCCGTATGGGCGTGGTAATTACCCCGCCCGTTCCCGCCTTTTACAATCATCCCCAATCTCTCGATGACATCGTCAATCACATCGTCATGCGCGTGCTGGATCAGTTCGGGATCCATACCGATGTCATGACGCGCTGGGACGGGATGATGGCCACGAAAGGCACAAAAAACCCCTAAAAGGAGGATCCATGAATCGCTTCACTCGTCTTGGCTTATCTCTCGTTGTGTTTGTCTTGGCCGCTGCCACTCTGCTTGCGGAAGACGGCAACAAGACGAAAAAGTTCCTCACGAAACCGCTGGTCATCGAGGATCAAGGCAGCTTCTTCATCGGTGGCGTGCCGAAGGTCACCGAGTATGCCACGGTACCCGCGCCCAATCAGCCTAATACACCGAACCAGATTATGATCGGGCAAATGTATGTCCAGTTTCAGATACCGGCTCGCAAGGCGCCGAACGTGCCGCCCGTCATCATGGTGCACGGCTCCGGACACACAGGAGCGTGTTTGGAATCGACTCCGGACGGAAGAGAAGGCTGGCAACCATACTTCGTGCGCCGCGGCATTTCCACGTATGTCGTCGATCAAGCCGGGCGCGGACGCTCCGGATTTGATGAGTCGGTCATCCATGAAGCTACCGCAATGATCAGAAGCGGCGATACGCAGAAGGGTCTGGCGAGAACCCCGAGTTTCGGCAGGATTCCGGATAATGTCGCATGGACGAATTGGTTCGGTCACCTTGTACCGGCCGGGTCAACCATCCTGAACGGCACGCTCATCCGTCACGGCGATCCTGGCGACCCGCAACCCGCCGAGGCACACGGCAACAAATACTTTCCCGCATATCCGATCTCTGCGGTCGATCAAAACATAATTTCGCGCGCTGGCGCCATCGACAAACCGCCCGCGGGTCCAGACAATTACTATGCCCTCGAGTACTACAAGCAATTAGTGCCGAATGCGGAGGTGACGCTGCCCGGTTCTATTTGTGCCAGTTGTGATCCGAAGGAATTGTCGCCGGCCAATACGTGGACACCGCAAGATATGGCCTTGCTCGTAGAAAAGCTGGGCGGCGCGATTGTGGCGACGCACTCGCAATCCGGAATCATGGGCCATCATATGCTGCGTATCCTCAAAGAACGCGGTCACCTCGACATGGTGAAGGCGCTTGTTACAGTCGAGGGTTCCTGCTCGCTTCCGAATAGCGGACTGAAGCCGGAGGACTTCGACAACATTCCCTACCTCGCGCTCAAAGGGGACTACACGCCGGCAAGCGAAGTGTGTCAAATGACCGTGGAGGCGATCAATGCGAGGCGCGCCGCGGGAAAAGGAACGGCTAAGGCGGAGTACATTAAGTTAGACGAATTGGGCAATCCGGTTTTCAACGGCACAACTCACATGATGATGCTGGGTACGAACAACCTGGATGTGGCTGACGTCATTCTCAAGTGGGTTGACGAGAACGTCACACGCAAGAAGAGCTCCCCTCCTAAGTTAGGAGGGGTGGCTTCGCGAACGAAGTGAGCGAAGACGGGGTGGTTCTCAGAGGAACCTCCCCGCCTCGCTGCGCTCGGCACCCCTCCTGACTTAGGAGGGGAGTTGATCCTCCCTCACCAAACCAACTTCAGCGCCACCTGCAGTTGTCGCGGATCGAAGGCTGCCGTGGGCGTCCCCGCCTGTGTGTACAGCGGGTTGACATCGGCGACATTGAATCGATTGACAAAGTTGAAAATGTCGAGAATGCCGTCGAGCGCCACGCGCTCCGTCAAACGTATCCGGCGGCTGACGCGAAGATCTGTAAAGATTGTCGTCGGCCGAGTGCCGGCATTACGTCCGAGATTGCCGGGCACGGTGCCATCGATAAAACAGGCTGCCTGAAGAAATCCCGTAGGCGAGTACTTCGATGGGACCGGTTTATCACCGCACGAATTGGTCGGCGTTCCCGCGGACACGACATTCGGCCGGTCGGTGTTTGAGCCAAAGTCGAAGTTGGTATCGGCGCCAGTGAGGATCGCAAACGGCCGTCCGGATCCGAATTCGATAATAGGCGCAATCGTCCAATTACTCAGAAGCTGACTTACCGTGTCACCCGCATTCACTTTCCCGGATTGATAAATCGCGCTCCACACAAAGCGATGCCGCTGATCGAAAATCGAATTGGACCTCTCGTTTGGATGGAAGTTGTCCTGCGGCGCCAGCGGTGTTTCGAGATCCGTCGAGTCGTCGATCGCGTGAGACCACGTGTAGGAAGCCAGCATCTCCCAATTCCGGCTGAAACGCTTTCGCAGATTCGCGGTAAGTCCGTGGTAAACCGAATTCCCATCCGAGACGTTCGGAGTCATACCACCCCATGGGACCGGCACTCCCAGTCCAAGCCCATAACGCGTCTCGACGGCGGGTACTAACGCCTGAACGGCCGCAGGAAATAGTGGGTTGCCGCAGGTCATCCCATTTGTCGCCGCACCGCAATATGTCGGATTTGCACCCGAAAGGCGGAAAAAATTCGTGACCGCCGCCGGCACATAAAGTCCGCGCGTCGGGCTGACGCCGAATTGATCCACCAGCAACGGATTGGTGGCAAATACCGCTTTTTCCGCAGCCGAGCGCGCGGGATCCGACATCGCGGCTTGCCAGTTCGAAATAAGCGCGCTGTACACGGGCGCGTTCACATCCACCGGCCGGTTCAAATGATGCCCGGCATTAAAGTTGTAGGATAAATTCAGCGCGAGGTTGTGACCCAAGTCACGCTCGAAGCCCAAATTCGCTTGCTCCGAATATGAAAATTCGAAATTCTTCCCCGTCGGGAAACCGAATGGCAGAATCGACAAAGGCAGGCCGGCACTCAGATAGTTCTGGTTAACAAAAATGGAATTCGGCAACAGCGCGTTGAAACGCTGTTCGTTCGGAAGGTAACCGAAAGTTGGCGGCAGACATCCGAGCAGCCCCTGAAAAATATTCGTCGCGTTGATATTCGCGATACCCGCTGCTGCGCTCGTGCAGGCCGACGGCAGTGGCGCTCCTCCCGTCCAGGCAAACTGCGGCGCGCCACTGCCGTCGGCAACGGCGGAATCGAACGCGAGGGCCAGCAAAGGATGACCGTAAAACATGCCATAGCTGGCGCGGACAACACTCTTGCCGTCATTGCGGGGGTCCCACGCCAAACCGATTCGTGGAGCAATGTTATTGGTGTCGCGCGGAATGCCTTTGATAATTCCAAGGGCGTCCTGCGCTTTTCGGGAGATTTCATTCACCGGAGGAAAGACCGGCGTGAATTCGACGTCATAACGTACACCGTAGTTCAGCGTCAGGTTCGGGCGCATTCGCCAGGCATCTTGGGCGAAGAAACCCAACGCCGTGTTGCTAAAGGACTGGTGCGGGTTGCCAATACCCTGAATGAAAACCTGAGGCACTCCCAAGCCGTAGGCTTGTACCGGACTGAAATTGGGCACGGTCCGTCCGCCGAAGGTCGTGGGCAGGCCGAATGCCCCCGGCGATATTTCACCAAAGTTGTACACACCGCCGAAGTTCACCGTGAAATCCGCAGTGAGCGGTAAATGGTTGACGTCCGCGCCGAACTTCACCATGTGTGGGCCGCGCGCCCACAAGAAACTGTCGGTGAACTGATACCGTTGTTCCGTCCGGCGTACGAAGCTGAAAGGTTCCCTCCCGATAAACGCGAACCCAGGAATGTTGACAGCCACGTTACCGCCGGTAGGATCGGGAGAGTAGGTGTAGAGCAGACCGCGCCGCGCATACTGGAAACGGAGTTCGTTGATTTTGTTCGCGCTGATCGTCCACAGGTATTGCGCGGTGATGCCGGCATCGCGGAAGATCTGCTGCGAGGTGCGCGAGAACGCGTTCTGGCCGAAGTTCTGCGCAGCTCCTTGCGCGTTTACCTGGATCCCGGTGACCGTGCTCGGGCTGGCGCTGCCCCGCAACATCAGTTGATGCGAGCTGTCGAAGTGGTGATCAAGGCGGAGGGAATAGATGCTCGTCCCCTCAAAAACCGGGAAATTGCCCCGCACAGAATTCAGCGGCATAAACGAAGCCGGTAATGGCGCACACACGGCGGTGAGCGGTGTACAACTGCTGGCAAATCCCCGGCGTCCTCCGAAGGCGGCAGGCTGCGCTCCCGTTGTTGCCACGGCTGAAGAACTTCCGGTTGCGAAGAGATACGAGGCAAGAAATTGAAAACGAGGATCTGTGGGCGGCAACGCTAGCGCGCTCGCGTTCGCCGCAAAGAAGTCGGCCTGCTCCGGCGTGACCTGGAATGTCCCGACTCCAGGCACAGCGAGCCGCGTCAGTCCGAAATTGTTAGCGCCGATACTGGAAAAGCCAGTCTCATGCCGGCGTGTGTTTTCAAAGGAAAAGAAGTAGAACGTCTTGTCCTTTTTCAGCGGACCGCTTAGCGTGAAGCCGCTTTGCACGCGGGTATAGGCAGGATCTTTCTCGGTGGAAAATGGATTCACTGCTTGGATCTTGCGGTTACGCAAATAACCGAACGCAGTGCCGTGGAATGCATCGGTTCCGGAGCGAGTAACGATATTCACAACCCCGCCGGAAGCCCGCCCATATTCCGCGGCATAGCCATTGGTGATGATCTGAAACTCCTGCACTGCCTCTTGCGAAACGGTGGAGCGAACGCCGTTCACCGAATTGTCAACGGCATCGGCCCCGTCGACATTCACAAGATTCGCGCGGGCGCGCTGACCTCCGACGTTCAATCCCGACGTCGGAGCGGCGCCGATGGAGGGGGCCGTATCGCGCGCAACTTGGGAGTTGGTCAATGTGAAATTGATGTAGTTGCGACCATTGATGGGCAGGTTATCGATCCGTATTTGGTCGACTGTGGTTGCGACGGAAATTCGTGACGTCTCGACTAATTGCGCGTCGCTGGTCACCGATACTTCTGCCGTGACCGAGGCCAGCTGCAGCGTGAGTGGCAGCTTGGCGAGTTGGCCAACCGTAAGGATGACTCCGGTATCCGTGAGCTTACTGAATCCCACGGCGTCCACCGTAAGCGTGTACTGGCCGGCCGGCACTAACAGAAAAGCGTACTGACCGGCTGCGTCGCCGGTAGTTGATTGCTCGAAACCGGTCGTCTCGGAGCGCAAAGTTACTCTCGCCCCGGGCACAACCGCGCCGTTTGGGTCCAGTATGGTACCGCTTAATTGCGCTCCGGTCGAAGGCGACTGCGCGAGGGCGCAGAGCGCACCGAACATCGAAACTAGTATCGTGATACAGAAAATTTGTTTCATGGCAGCAGAGAATCTCACAGGAATGCAGACGGCTGTCAAGAGGATTGGACGAATTGGACAGCGGCAACTCCCCTCCTAAGTTAGGAGGGGCGCCCGAGCCCAAGCGAGGGCGGGGTGGTTCCGTCAAAGTGCCATTTGACAACTGCATTTGACGTCCTTCATTCGACATCCCAACATTTGAGATTGGAATTTGCACTGCGCCGCATTTTTGCAACACCCTCAATTAGGAGGGGAGTTGCCGCAGCCAATTCATTCCCTTCATAGACCGCCGCTACAGTCTATGCGAGACTGTCACGATGCCTAATGTGCTTTCGGTAGAGAACCTGTCGAAGAAATACGGCGACACGATTGCCGTAGACGGAATCTCATTTGAAGTGGAACGCAATGAGATCGTCGGGTTACTCGGTCCCAATGGCGCAGGAAAGACCACAACGATCAATATGGTTCTCAGCGTTCTCGAACCGACATCCGGTTCCATCCGCATCGAAGGCATCGACGTGGCGCGCCAACGTTCACAAGCGCTCGATTGCACGAACTTCGCGGCCGTCTACGCCCCCCTTCCGGGAAATCTGACCGTCTACCAAAACCTACACGTATTCGGCCTCATCTATGGAGTGAAACATTTGTCCGCTCGTA
The DNA here is from genome assembly GCA_003223875.1 of Acidobacteriota bacterium. Taxonomy (GTDB): domain Bacteria; phylum Acidobacteriota; class Terriglobia; order 20CM-2-55-15; family 20CM-2-55-15; genus 20CM-2-55-15. Next base: position 16,962 of record QHWY01000002.1, read on the forward strand.
TTGAGTCGCTGCTCGAGCAATTTGAGCTGGAGCGTTTTCGAAACCTTAAATCGGGTGTGCTTTCTTCCGGAGAGCAGACGCGCTTGTGCCTGGCGAAGGCGATGCTGAACCAACCACATCTGCTGCTTCTGGACGAGCCGACGGCGTCGCTGGATCCGGCAACCGCCCGCGACATTCGCACGAAAATCCGCGAATTCGCCATGCGCGGCTTATGCGGTGTCCTTTGGACATCGCACAACATGTACGAAGTTGCGGATGTGTGCGATCGAGTGCTGTTTTTATCGCACGGGAAAATTATGTTGGAAGGCGATCCGAAGACTTTGCCTCAAGATCACGGCAAATCGACGCTCGAAGAACTGTTCATTGCCGTAGCTCGTGAGCCGCTCACACTCGAGCGGGTCTAAGAACATGACTCTGAGCCGTACATTCGCAATTGTGCTTCGGCACTTTTATCTCGTACGGGGGAGCCCCGCGCGAGTGTTGCCGCTATTCGCGTGGGTCGCCATCGATATGCTGTTGTGGGGTTATATCACCAAATATCTAAACGCCGTCAGTGCAGCAGGATTCGACTTCGTTCCCGTGCTGCTGGGCGCAGTCCTGCTCTGGGACTTTTTCACGCGCGTCATGCACGGCATCACGATGGCATTTATGGAAGACGTCTGGTCCCGCAATTTTTTGAATTTGTTCGCAACGCCGCTGGCCATCTCCGAGTACGTCAGCGGGCTTGTGGCCTCGAGCATCGGAACCAGTTTGGTCGGACTCATTGTAATGCTTGTTCTGGCAAGCGCTATTTTTGGGCTTTCATTCCTGAGTTATGGTGCAGCGATCCTTCCATTTTTGCTGGTTCTATTTCTCTTCGGCGTCGCGCTCGGTATCATAGGGGCCGCGATTGTGCTTCGATTCGGACCTGCGACCGAATGGTTCATTTGGCCCATTCCTGCGCTGGTGTCGCCTTTTGCGGGGGTCTTTTATCCGGTGGCCACATTGCCGACCTGGATGCAATATATCTCTAGTACGCTGCCGCCCTCCTATGTTTTTGAGAACCTGCGCGCCATCATTTCAGGTCACGCGCCCTCAGTAACAGCTTTGATCTGGGGCGTTGTGCTCGCCGTCGTCTATGTATTGTTGGCGTGTTGGATGTTCGTTGGCGTGTATCGGCATAGTGTCCGGTCGGGTCTGGTTGCCCGCTACAGTGCGGAAACGGTTAGCTGATACAATGAGCGCGACATGCGTCGTCGTGTCACATTGAGCATTGTCCCGCTGCTGTTCGCGGCCGGACTTATTTTTTATAAGACTCGCACTTCTCTCGCCCTCCTTCGCACCGTCTGGAGCACGGGTGTGATTGCCGCAAGACCGGAAGTCGTCTCGCTAGGCTCTGCAGGCGCTGCCTTCGATGCGCTGCATCGATCGATCAATTACTTCCTCGTCATTTGGCCGGCTTTGGCATTTGGCATTCTGATCAGCGCAGCGGTGCGCGCGTATGTGCCGCCAGACCTATGGAAAAGGATGCTGGCAGTGCGCGGAACCGCCAGTCAACTGCGGGCCGGTTTAGCAGGAACGCCTTTGATGTTGTGTTCCTGCTGTGTTGCCCCAATCTTCGGAGCGGTCTATGAAAGCTCGGCGCGCTTGGCGCCGGCGTTGACACTGATGTTGGCGTCCCCCGCGTTGAATCCGGCGGCCCTGGCACTGACGTTTATGCTCTTTGGGCCCGGAATCGGCGCGATGCGACTTATCTTGTCGGTTGCGGGAGTTGCCGCAATTGGTCCCAGTGTTGAATTGCTGTTTCCGCGCCTCGAGGTGGCTACGAGCATGGAACTCAACAATGGTTCACGCCAGGAGTCCCTCGCCCGGGCCCTCTACGCTGTTGTTGTTCGCACAGTGCCCGCACTCGCCGCCGGATTGCTTGTGTCGATGTTTGTGGTTCAATCGTTGCCTGCCGGTGCATTCGCGGCCGGCACTCCACGAATCATCGCGATCCTGTTTGTGGCGACTCTCGCGGTTCCACTCGCGCTGCCGACTTTCCTGGAAATTCCCCTCGCTCTAAGCCTGCTGTCGGCGGGATTGCCCTCTGGAGCAGCAATCGCATTACTGTTCGCGGGACCGGCGATCAATCTTCCGTCGCTCTTGGCGACAGCGCGAATCGCCGGCTGGAAAGTAGCCGTCTCGGTCGCGGTGTTCGTCTGGATGATTGCCCTCGCGGGCGGGCTGCTGATGTAACCAGACTATTGCTTCACACAGCGGGTCGCTTTATTCGACGGATCGATAGGATCGCGGCCTCTTCCCTGTCTGTCACGATACACCTGATGACAGTGAAGGCACGCGTCGGCGATCACACCGCTGACGTCGCTGACGGTTTCCTGATTTCTCGTCTGAGAAGCCTTATATGCGGCTCTGCCGGCCTCCGCCAGTTCCTCAGTGAACTTGCTCCATTCGGGATCATTCACCGGAACCGGCTTGCCATTCTCGCAGCGGCGTCCCGGCGTCAGCATCAACGGCGCGGATTCGGCCAGCGCAACGGCAGCGTAATCGACGAGTTCCCAGCCTGGATAGATGTCGCTGCCCCAGATCGTCCAATTGAATCCACCAGCCAGCGCCGCCGTTTCCGGTGTGTTTTTCTTCTCGGCGGGATCGTGCGTCTGAACAGTAAAAATGATGTTCGAATTGGGAAAGAGAATGCCACGCATAACTTGTGCCAGATTACCGGCGGGCGGGAACGATGGCGCCGAATTTGCACCCGATGCCGCCTTCGGCTGAGCAGCATCCGCAGGCCAGGTGATTTGCTTCAACGCCGCCTCGTCCGCGCTAAGCTCGGCACGGCCGGCGGGAAATTTGCCGGCCTGAAGAATGTAAGCCAGGATGTCCGCGGCTTCCTGCGGTGTCAATTTTCCGGGATTGTCCTGCGGCATCGTATTGCGAATCTTGCCGAACAGTTCCGATAGCGGCTGTTTCGCAAAATCACTGATGAAGTCTTCCCCTGTCAACGGCGGGCCGAGCCGGCCTTCCAGCATTTCACCATGACAAGACGCGCACTGCTCCTTGTAGACTGCCTGCCCACGTCGCGCCTGATTCTCTGCATAGACGCCCTGCCGGACTGTTTGCGGTTGCTGCGCCTGTAGGGTGAGTAGAACGGCACAAACCGAGAGACTCGCTAAAAAGAATGCCCGCTGCATCAATTCCCTCCTTCAAGGTGATGGGCTGAATCATAGCACGCGTTGAGCAGACCGCATTCGCCTCCTCGCAGAGGAGGAGCTTTGCACAAAAAGTCGCGCTTAGGCACTGTAGCGGCGGTCTATGACCGCCGGCGATCGCGCAAGTTGCTGGACTGTCGGCGGTCATAGACCGCCGCTACAGTTGGACAGCCTGAATCGTGTACTTTATGTGCAAAGCTGCGAGGAGGGGAATGCGTCAAGCCATGCGACCACAACTCTCCTTTAGATCGTGAAATAAGCCTTCGATGTGCTCGGCGCGCGTGCGGAAGTTTACGGGGTTGATGCGAAATGCCGGCTGCCCTTTCAGGACGGTTGTGCTGATCCAATACTTCCCCTCACGCTCGATCTCGGCAGCCACACGCTGGTGGAAGCCCAGATCTCCGCCTCCGTACCTGAGGCAGATGGCCGACATAACCGGTTTGTTTACGCATTCAAACGCCGCATCATTACTAGCCAGTTCATATAGTTGTTCGGCATGTTCAATATTGCGATCGATCCAGCGCCCGATTTCTTCAGCACCGTATCGTTTGAAGCTCATCCACACTTTCAGCGCGCGAAATCGGCGCGATTGTTCGAAGCCGTGGACGTAGAACTGGTACCGGTCCGGAGACGTGGTGAGATACGGCGGCGCTATTCCGAAAGACGACGTAAGGAAACTCTCGTCCCGAACCAGGACGGCTCCGGCATCCAGCGGAGCGTAGAACCATTTGTGAGGATCGAGTGTGACGGAGTGCGCAAGTTCGATGCCTTGAAGCGCCCCGGCCCGTTTCTTCGAAAGCAGGACGCCTCCGCCATAGGCCGCGTCGGCATGGAGCCACATCTTTTCTCGCGCGGCAATTGCAGCCAGTGCGCCCAAGGGATCGATGGCTCCCGTGGCAGTGCTGCCGGCCATTGCGACAATCACGGCAGGTCTGAGTCCGCGTTTCTTGTCTTCGACGATTGCCGACTCCAGGGCATCGAGGCGCAGCCGGAACTCGTCATCGGTAGGAAGCACGCGCATGTTCTCGCGTCCGAATCCGGTCACGTCGAATGCCTTGTCCACAGAGACATGCCGCTCTTCGGAAACATAGGCGGTGTATCGCTCGCGAAACCCGCGATGTTGCGCGGTGTTATCCGAGGTGAAGTCACGGCCAAGTTTCGCCGCGATCAAATTTGCCATCGTTCCACCGCTCGTGAGGTTCCCGCCGGCTCGAGGACCAAATCCAATCAGGTCACACAACCATCGCACAGTGCGGCGCTCCATTTCCGTCGCTGCGGGACCGATGACATAACTGCCGGGATTTTGGTTGAGAGCCGCCGCAATAAAATCTCCGAGAATTCCGGCCGGCGTCGGTGTCGGCGTGATGAGCCCGAAGTAGCCCGGATGGCTGACGTGCACGCAGTTCGGCAGAAGCTTCTGCTGAAGCTCTTTCAGAATGTCCTCGGCCGCGACACCGTGCTGTGGCAACGGCTCATCAAAGAGCGCCCGGACTCTTTCCGGATTAATGTCAGGCGTAATCCTTTTTTGATCGACAGAAGCCAGGTAATCGGCTAATAAATCGACGACCTGATGTCCAACATTGCGAAATTCGGTTGCTTCCATGCATCATACAGTAGCAAAGCGAATGAAATACGCCATTCCATTTCTTGTCGTAGCTGCAATCGTCACGTTAGCAGGAGTGTACGTCGTATCGCGAGGGTTTAGCGCGCGGGACACACCGAATGCCGCTGAGGTGTTTATTGCTCGCGAGTTGCGTCACATGGCAGTGCCTCGTGTTGCGCGGCAAATGACGAACCCGGTTACCGCCAGCCCGGAAGTCCTTGCGGAAGCCATGGAGCACTTCGCGGATCATTGCGCGATCTGCCACGGCAACGATGGAAGCGGTAACACGGCCATTGGAAAGGGCCTGTATCCGAAGCCACCGGATATGCGTCAAGCCGGCACTCAGAATCTTAGCGACGGCGAGCTATACTACATCATCCACAATGGCGTGCGATTTACGGGCATGCCCGCGTTTGGTCCGGACAACACGGGGCAAGATGAGGATAGTTGGAAACTCGTCCGGTTCATCCGGCATCTTCCTGAAATGAGCGAAGAAGAAGTCGCGCGAATGAAAGATATGAATCCGAAGAGTCCTACAGACCTGCAGGAAGAAGACGAAATCAAGCGATTCCTCGAAGGTGGCGAAAGCGAGCCTTCCGAGGAACCGCACAAACACCACCACTAAGGAGACCCATGTTGAAGAAAGCGATTACGTTTTTGTTGACGTCCCTGTTCTTGGCCGGCGTTCTTCTCGCGCATGGCAACGCGACTCACCTGATGGGAACGGTGACCGCGCTGGGCAAGGATACGGTCACCATCCAGGACAAAGACGGCAAGACGGTTGTCGTCATGTTGGAAAAGACGACCAAATACCTCAAGACGAAGAAGCCGGTGAATCTCGACGAGTTGAAGATCGGTAGCCGGGTTGTGATTGATGCCCAGATGAATGAAAAGATGAAGATGTACTCGGCGGAGGAGATTCAAATCGGGACTGGGGCAGGAACAGCTTCACCGGCGGCGGCAAAAAAATAGTGGCGGAGGTATTCCCCTCCTCGCAGAGGAGGGGTGGCGCGACAGCCAGCGGGCTGGCGCGCCGGGGTGGCGCGAAGCGCGAGCCCGCGCGAAGCGCAAGCGCGATAGCGCGCAGCCTCAAGAAATAGGGCGAAGCCTCAATAGAAACCCGGCCGAAACGGTTCGCCGGTCTGACCACCCCGTCTGCGCCTTCGCTTCGCTCAGCGCATCCACCCCTCCTCTGCGAGGAGGGGAATGCTTTCCACCCACTACGCCCCCGTGCGGCCGCCGCGGGCGCCGCCGCCTTCACCAAAGGGCGGATACGTGCGTGGATGGAGCACCTTTCGATCAAGGAAAAAGTCCAGAAGCTGAGCTGCGGACTTTGCGAATTCCGGATTCGAATCGAAGGCATGCGGCACACCTTCGAATCCGTGGAACTCCACAGGGACCTGCACCTCGCGGAATTTCTTGAACAGACGTTCACTACTCTCGATTGGAACAGTCACGTCCGCGGTTCCATGGAAAATTACAGTTGGGGGTGAAGTCTTGGCCACGTAGGTGATCGGAGATGCAGCTCGATGCGCAGCCGCGTCACTTCCATCCGGGAGCAACACATGCGCCTTCCCATCGTGCTGCGGAGTAAGCTCGGTCACCGCATAGTAAGCGGCGCAAGATGCAAGCTGCGTACTCACCCCGGGAGTTCCATTCTTTCCCTCGAATTCCGGACGGTTGCACGTGCCGGCCGAAAACAGCGCCAGATGTCCGCCCGCGGAATAACCTACGACGCCGATCCGATCCGGATCCACTCCTAGCCTACTGGCATTGGCGCGCGTCCAGCGGATGGCGGCCTTCACGTCTTCAATCTGAGCGGGCCATTTGGCTTCGCTGGCGAGCCGGTATTGAATTGGAATCGCCACGTAACCGAGAGCTACGGACGGCTCCACCCGATCCGCAAGAGCATCCTTGCTGCCCCGGAGGAAACCTCCTCCGTGGAGATGGATCAACGCCATGCGCTTATTGGATGCATCGGTTGGCTTGTAGATGTCGAGTCGAAGATCGGTGTTGCCGGCTTTTCCGTAGACAATATTCTTTTCAACGGACGCAGAGCCGCGCGCTGATCCGCCACTTTGCGCCGCGATTGCGGTTGCGGTAGGCACAACGGCTGCGAGCCCCGCCGTTTCTAAAAATCCGCGTCTGGTCATTTGCTGCATGGTTCAGCCTCCTGGAAGGAACCTTATATCTCGATTCCGCACGGCCGACAAGGTATTGTAAGCTGCGGCTTGTGCGAAGTTTATCCCACATTCTGATGGGGGTGCTGTTTCTCTGCCTGACGGTCTTCCCGATGTTCGCCCAGAACACGGCCGAACTGCGGGGTACCGTGACCGATGCGACGGGCGGAGTACTTCCCGGCGTTTCCGTCACGCTTATAAATAAAGGTAGCGGTCAAGAGCGGAGCCAACTGACCGATCCGGGCGGGAGTTACATCTTTGCGACGCTCTCCAACGGTGGGTACGCGCTTAAGGCGGAGCTATCGGGATTCCGAACGCTAATACGCGACGGCATCATGCTGCAAGGCGGGCAGCATCTCAATCTGGATCTTTCCCTGTCGGTAAGCACGATTAACGAAGAAGTCACAGTTACCGAGGCGCCGCCGCTCATGCGGACCACGAATGCCGAGATCAGCGAAGTTATCGACAATCAGCGCCTGGTCGATCTGCCGCTGAACGGCCGGCAATTCGTTCAATTGACCCTGCTCAGCGACAACGTGTTTCTCACGCCTGTGGGCACCCGCGGCGCCGCTCTTGCCCAAACGGGAAGGCAGGTTGTCATCGGAGGCCAGCGGGCGGGTCATAACTTTTATACGTTGGATGGCGTCTCGATTACGGATGAGTACTTCAATAATCTTGTGATCTCGCCGTCCATCGATGCCTTGCAGGAATTCAAGATCGAGAAATCGATCTATTCGGCGGAATTCGGCGCGAAGGCTTCGGCGAACGTCAATGCCGTCACGAAATCCGGAACAAACAAGCTGCACGGCACGGCGCTGGAATTCGTGAGGAACGATATCTTCGACGCCCGCAATTATTTTGATCCTCCCGATAAGCCCAAACCTCCCCTTCGCCTGAACCAATTCGGCGGATCACTGGGTGGACCCATTGCAAAAAACCAGCTGTTCTTCTTCACCAACTACGAAGGTTCGATCGAACGCCGTGGTTTGACGCGGACGTTCTCGCTGCCGTCGGCAAAGGTCCGTGGCGGGGATTTTTCGGGATTGCCTGCGATATACGACCCTCTAACATTCAATCCAGTAACCGGCCGCAGGCAGGCGTTCGAGGGGAACACGATTCCCCGCGAGCGATTGAACCCCGTCGCGCTGGCGTTCCTTCAAAAAGTCCCGCTTCCGAATTCAGCCGGTGAGGTTCAGAATTTCGTTACGTCCCCTTCTATCAAGAATGACAGCCATCAGTACACGGCACGCCTGGATTACTCCATCAATCCTCACGACACGGTGTTTGCCCGGTTCACCGGCACCAATATGGTGACGTTCCAGCCCTACGGCAACAGCAATCTCAATGAAACGCTCGTTCCGGGATTCGGCTATCACATCGTGACGCATAGCCGGAACCTGGCCCTCAGTCACACCCACGTATTCGCGCCAAATCTTATCAATGAATTTCGAGCCGGTTACCTTCGTGTGACCGGGGGCCAGGAAAGTGAGAACCGGGGCGTGGATTTCGGATTGATTTCCGGACTTCAGGGTGTGACTCAGGATCCGAGCAAGGCGGGATATCCTGCGATCAATGTGGCCGACGCCTACAGCTCGATGGGCGATCCGGGAACGCTGACGCTCCGGAAGAATAACAGCTTCGATTTCTTCGACAGCGTCTCATGGACAGCGGGCGCGCACAGCTTGAAATTTGGAACCTACATTTACCGCCTACGGTTCAATCCGCTCAGCTCGCCCAATGCCCGCGGCAGCTTGAACTTCACTCCCCGATACACGTCTTCTGCGCCGGGCCTGGCGGACGGCAATGCGTTCGCGGATTTTCTTCTGGGTTATCCCTCCAGCGCCCAAGTCGGCATCGGACGAGGCGAGACCGATGCTCGAACGTTGTGGACACACTTCTACGCTCAAGATGATTGGCGGCCATCGCCGCAGCTCACGTTGAATCTTGGAGTCCGGTATGAGATCAATGGGCAAATGGTTGAAACGGGAAATCGATTTTCGAATCCGGAGCTGAACCGGTTCGTGATCGCGAGCGACGGGGCCGGCAAAATCCATCCTGACGCGAATGCGTTACTGCCGTTGTTGCCTGTTCCCTACGTCACATCAAAGGATGCAGGCTATGATCGATCTCTTCAAAAGCCAAGCTACAGCCGCGTTGCTCCCCGTATCGGATTAGCATGGTTGCCTCTGGGTTCGGATCGGTTCGTAGTGCGCTCCGGTTTTGGCCTTTTTTATAATCAGGCCGCATACAGCATCACGGAAAATCTCGCGCAGAATCTGCCGTTCTACTTCAATAAATCCATAGCGCTTCCGGTAGACCAGATCGTACCCCTCTACACCACGAACAATATTTTGCTGGCGCCGAACACGGGATCCATTGCCGGATCGGGTTTAAACTACAACTACAGACCGGAATATGCGGAATCGTGGACGCTGAGCCTTCAACGGTCGTTAGGCGCCAATTGGGCGGTGATGGCGACGTATTTGGGATCTCGAGTCGTGGGCGCCGACAACTCGACCTATCTCAACATTCCGGAACCTGGACCTGGGCCGATTGATGCGCGCCGCCCCAATCCGGCGCTAAATGCGATTCATACCATTCGATGGGACGGTTGGTCGAAATACAACTCGCTCACGCTAAAGCTCGAGAAACGGTTATCCGACAGGTTGGCTTTCGACGCCAACTACACCTGGTCGAAAGCCATGGATGACGCCTCAGATCCCGGCCCGACGTTTCATGAATTCAATGTGCCTCAAGATGTCCGGAACTTGCGTGCCGAGAAAGGGCTATCCAGCTTCCATCATGCGCACCGGTTCGTGTTCACCGGCACGTTTGCACTTCCCAAAGGATGGTTCGTCAATGCGATCGGCACATTTCAAACAGGCGCTCCGATCACGATCAATCTGCCCAGCGATAACGGCAACATCGGCGCGGGCCCGGCGCAACGTCCCAACTTGCTTCGGAATCCGAACTTGCCGAACGGGCGCACGCCCGAACGCTGGTTCGATACCGGTGCGTTCGGGATGCCTGCTCCGTTCACTTTCGGAAATGCCGGCCGCAATATTGTTTATGAAGACAGCGAACGGAATATCGATATGTCTCTGGCGAAACCATTCAAAATCAAAGAAGGAATCGCTCTCGAGTTTCGCGCAGAGGTCTTCAACCTTTTCAACCTTCTGAACTTTGTCGGAGCGCCTGGCCGCATCGCGTTCACGCCGAACTTTGGACGCGTGTTCAATGCAGGTCCGTCGCGGCAGGCCCAGCTTGGGCTAAAACTCGCCTTCTAGATGAATCGCTTCCAAAAACGATCGTATTCGGCGATGACTGCGGGTATGAAACCCGTAACAACATGCAGTGCAACCTTTTCCACATTGCATCTGCGCCGCGTATCGCTGGCGAATCTGCCTGAACCTCATCAAGGTCCATGGCGGACAGTATTCCACATTAAGTGGAATTAATGTTCAGCTAATCTGGTGTTAATGGCCACCGTGGTCCAATGACTCGACTGTCGCATTGAGTTTGCGACAGCGACGAAATACACCTAGGGAGAGAACACAATGAAGAGATTTCAAACTTTGGCCTTTGCAGC
>QHWY01000082.1:0-69198 GCA_003223875.1 Acidobacteriota bacterium
CGCAAGCGCGATAGCGCGCAGCCTCAAGCAATAGGGCGCAGCCTCAATTAGTGGTCAGTTCGGCCCGAACGTTTCGCCGTCTTCTTTTAAGGCTTCGCCCTATTGGGCTCGCGCTTCGCCCCCTCCTCTGCGAGGAGGGGAATGCGTTCTACCCCGTGCTAACATAGGCCCGTGAAGCCTATGACGACGCGGGCAGATCTGAAATCGTTCCTGGACGATCTGAAAATCCGGTTCCTGAAAGATCCCGCAAACACGCCGGTTGAAAGCGCCATCAGCGAGAAGATCGACAATGTCATTCTGGAGTTTTGGGGGGATCGGGAGGCTCCCGGCTCATTTGCGTTGTTCGCCATTGGCGGATATGGCCGCGGCGCTGTTCATCCGCAATCCGATATTGACCTTCTGTTCTTCTTTACGGACGGCATTGACGAAGAGGCCATTAAGCGCGTCCTGCATCCGTTATGGGATCTCCAATTCAAGGTCGGGCATCAAATCCGGCACGCTGACGACTTCAAAGAATTCGATGAGACTCATATGGAGTCGTATACCGCATTTCTCGACTGCCGTTTGTTGGTAGGCGATCCGGCCGTCGCGCAAGAGTTCGAGTACGAGATTCTTCGCGGGATGATCAGGAGCAATCGAGATCGCTTCCTGCAGGCCTTGGTCGAGATGAAGTCTGCGCGCTATAAAGAATTCGGCGAGACGATTTTTCAGCTCGAGCCGGACTTGAAGGACGCCCCCGGCGGTTTGCGCGACGTCGATTGGTCCGGATGGGTAAGGAAATCTCTAGAGTTCACCAGTGGATGTCTTCCCGATGAAGCGCTCCAATTACACCGGTGTATTCGAAATTTCTTACATTTCCATTCCGGCCGAAATTTCAATGTTCTTTCCTTTGAGTTTCAGGAGCAGATCGCAGAGAGACTCGGCTACAAAGATTCCGAGCGAGGTGAGGCCGCCGAAAGTCTGATGCGTGACTATTTCCTCAAGGCAGGCGAGGTTGCACGTCAGGCCAGCCTTTGGGAAGAGGCCGTAATCGGGAGTCCGAGCCGCGTCAGCATCCCATCCGATTTTTCGGACCCGTTTGACATGATCAAAGCGTTTGCGGAGGCCCATCGCAAGAAAGCTCGGCTCGATTCCGCAACCCTGGCCGCTATTCGGCAACGGCTCGTTTCCTCCGATGGCTTGCTTGCGAACCATCCGAAAGCGGGCCGGCTGATCCTGGACATGATGAAGGACCGCAGGGGCATCTACGACACGTTACTCGCGATGCACGAAGTTGGACTCCTCGGCAAAATATTTCCCGATTTCGAAGAAATTCGGTGCCGCGTCATTCGCGATTTCTTCCACAAGTACACCGTCGATGAGCACTCACTGATCGCGATCCGGAACATCGAACAGTTACCGCCGTCGCATCATTTTTCCACCATTCTTAATGAACTGGAAAATCCGGAGTTGCTTTTGCTTTCTCTGCTATTTCACGACATCGGCAAATCGCATCGCCACGACGAGGGCAATCATGTCCATCCGAGTACGGAAGGCGTAAAAGTTATCCTCGATCGGCTTGAAATCGCGCCGGAACAGGCCGAGAAAGTTGTCTTTGTGGTCCAAAACCATTTGGAGATGTCGAAGATTATTTTGCGCCGCGACTTCAGTGACGAGCATGTGATTCAGCAATTCGCCGACATGGTGGGGACCCCGGACAACCTTCGTATGCTCTGCCTGTTGACCTACGCCGATATGAAAGCAGTCAACAATGAAGTCGTCACACCGTGGAAGGAGGATCTGCTCTGGCAACTGTACGTGGAGACATATAACCGTCTCACGCTGGGATTAGCCGACGATCAATATACTCAACAACAGGAATTGGAAAGCGACATTCAAGCCATTACGAGCTTGCTTCCCAAGGGGACGCCGTCACAGCAGATCCGGGATTTTCTGGATGGATTCCCGCGACAGTATTTGAGAACGACGCCGAAAAAGCAGATTGCCGACCATTTCCTGCTTTCCCGCAAGCTGGCCGATCGCCCGATGGTGATGCACTTGGCCAAGAATGGGGCCATCTACGACCTGCTCGTGATGACCGCAGACCGGCCGGGGCTGTTTTCGAAAATGACAGGCGTGCTTTCCTTCTTTGGGATGAATATTATTCGCGCGCAGGCATTTTCGAACCGGCACGGCACGATTTTCGATCTGATTTCATTCGAAGACCCAGATTCTTATTTCGAGAAGAATCCTTCCGAAGTCGATCACTTCGCGCAGGTTCTGAACGATGTTGTCGGCGGCCGCGTTCCATTGAACGAATTGCTCGATCGCAAGTTCAAGAGCGTTGTTTTCAAGCAGAAGAAGGGGCTCAGCGTTCCGACCGCCATTCACTTCGATAACGATTTTTCGAAGCGATGCACGATCATGGAAATCGTGACGCAGGACGCATTCGGGCTACTCTATCGGATGGCATCCGTCATTTCCACTCACGGCTGCAATATCGAAGTGGCCCTGATCACGACCGAAGGGCATCGCGCCATCGACGTCTTCTACATTACACAACAAGGCAAGAAGCTTTCGAAGGAATTGGAGTCGGAGCTCGAGATCGACCTCAATCGAGCGCTGGCGCCGACGTAACGTCAAACGACGTCGCGTTCACCAGTCCGAATGTTGTATCCCTGTTCGACAGGCAGGACAAAGACGCGGCCATCCCCGATCTCGCTGGTACGCGCAGTCTCGATGATTGTCTTGATCGTATCGTCAACTATCTCATCGTTAATGACCAGCTCGATCATAATCTTCGGCAGCAGCGTGACGCTGTACTCGGTTCCGCGGTATACCGCCTTGTGACCCTTCTGCCGCCCATGGCCGCGAACTTCAGTTACAGTCATGCCGGCGATACTCAGTTTCGTTAAGGCGTCCTTCACCTCTTCCAGCTTGTTTGGCCGGATGATGGCTTTGATGAGTTTCATAGACAATGCGATTATATCAGGTTAGAGGGCTGTCTCCCAGAGTCTACGCATGATGATTTCCCGTGATGATTCGCCTTTCCTTGCGGACCTTCTTACGGGCCATCCTGATTACGAGGCTTGGCTTTCAAATGAATTAAGAACCGCTCGCAAGAGGTCTGGCGAGGAATTTTTGGATGCCGCACGAAGCGCTGCCGCGTCGGGACTGGCCGATTTGCACCGATTTCAAATGCGGGAAGTCTTGCGAATCGGGGCACGCGACCTTTCCGGCGAGGTGCACATGCGCGATATCACGAATGAACTGTCGTGGCTCGCCGACGCTATCATCCAAATGGTGCTCGAATTTGCACGGCGCGAGATCGAGGAAAAATATGGACCCGGAGAAGACCAGTTTGCGGTTATTGGTGTCGGCAAGCTGGGAGGCGAGGAACTGAATTTTAGCTCGGATATCGACATCATCTACATCTTTTCCGATGCCGCCTCGAGCCAGCGTTCGAGCCGGCTCGCACGCCGGATTACAGAAATCCTGACGGAACCTACTAGTGAAGGTACCTTTTACCGCGTCGATCTGCGGCTGAGACCGGAAGGAAGCCGCGGCGAGATCGCCCTACCTTTGCGCATGCTTCAGACTTATTACGACTCGTGGGGCGAAACCTTCGAGCGTCTTGCCCTTACAAAGGCTCGCCTTGTGGCAGGGAGTTTGGAGCTGGGTAAACGGTTTATCGACTTGATAACACCTTTTGTCTATCGAAAGTACCTCGATTTTGCAGCAATCGACGAGGTTCGCGATATCAAAGTCCGCATCGATGAACAAGTCGGGAAATCTGTTGGACTCGAACGTCATGTGAAGTTGGGCCGCGGTGGAATTCGCGAGATTGAGTTTTTTGTACAGGCACTGCAGGTGTTGTACGGCGGCGAGCAACGCGCGATTCGAACGCGGTCCACGCTTGACGCGTTGGAGCGGTTGCAGAGCACGGGCATTATTGATCCTGAGGTTGCCGGCCAATTGAGCGAAGCCTACGTCTTTCTCCGCAATCTCGAACATAAATTGCAAATTGTTCATCATCTTCAGACCCACGAAATTCCAAAGGATCTCTTAGAATTGGGGAAATGTGCGCGCCGGATGCGCATGACGATCGACGAATTCCAGACAACATTGAAAAAGCACCGCTCGGCGGTACAGCGAATCTTTCAGGATCTGTTTGGAGCGAAGGCCACGCTAGATGGCGGGATTCCAGGATCTGTCCACCGCTTTGTTAATGAACAGATGGATCGCGAGGCGGGCATCAACTGGCTGGCGTCGTTGCATTTCGAAGACCCGCCGCAGTCGCTTCACAACCTCGAATTATTGCGGGATGCACCGGCATTCAGCCATTCGCCCACCCGCATGAAAAATCTGCTATCGAATGTTCTGACGCTTCTTCTCGAAAATATGGCCGGGTTGATCCGGCGCGATGCGGTTTTGAACCGGTTCGAAACCATTGTACGGGGAGTGGGAGCCCGCGAAGCTTTTTACAGGTCTCTGCTGGAAAACCCAAAATCGATCTACCGGCTGTCGCGAGTCCTAGCCCTATCCGAATACCTTTCCGACATCCTTCTTGAATCGCCTGAAGCCATCGACTTTCTGATCGACGAATCGAGATTCGAACAACGGCCGCGCAATCCATTTCCGGCTCGGGATAGGAGGCTACAGGAGTTCTACATTGGCGCGCAGTACTTCTTTGGCAGTATCTCCCGCCGCCATGCGAGCCGCGTGCTAAGCCGGTTCGCCGAACGAGAACTGAAAAGACGCATTTCGGATGGTTCAGTCGTGGCTATTTTCGCAGCGGGTAAATTTGGTGAACGCGAGAGCGGTTTTCGATCGGATCTGGATGTGATTGCGTTTCATGAGGGAGACTACGACACGGCGGCGAATATTGTCGAAAGCCTGGTGGAGGAAATGGCGCCCCAGTTCAAACTGGATTTGCGCTTGCGGCCCGAAGGCAAAAAGGGTTCGCTGGTGTGGAATCCTGTCCGTTATCGTGAATACCTGCAGGATCGCGGCGAGACGTGGGAACGCATGGCGCTGACAAAAGCACGGTTCGTTGCCGGCAATTGGGCATTGGGTACGACCATAGAGCGTCTCATTTCGGAGTTCGTCTATGGGCGGCCGTTTGGGAAAGACCAGATTACAGAAATGAATGCGATTCGTGCGCGAATGGAAAACGAGTTAGCCAAAGAAACCAGTGATACATGGGACCTCAAGCTCGGCCGGGGCGGGCTGGTGGACATCGAATTCATGGTCGAGTACCGGCAGATCCAGAAGAACGTGCGTATACCCAATACGATCGCCGCAATGAAGGCGCTTCGCATGGATTTAGCGCAGGAATATGAGTTCCTGCGCGATACCGAATGCATGCTGCGTTTGTGGTCGGCTCTGGCGAGCACGCGATTCGAAAGAAAAGATCTGGACGCGCTCAGCCAGATGTTGCACTTGCGGGATTTTTTGGAGGACTACCGGCGCATTACCGAAGCCGTGCGGAGGCGGTTCAAGAAGAATTCATAGCATTCCCCTCCTCGCAGAGGAGGGGAGGCACGACAGCTTAATAGAAGCTGTCGCGCCACTCCGTCTCCGCCTTCGGCGCATCCACCCCTGCTCTGCGAGGAGGGGAATTATTCTTTATCTAAATGTCGTAATACAGCGCGAACTCATACGGATGCGGCCGCAGACGGACCGCATCCACTTCCTTCAGACGCTTGTATTCCAGCCAGGTTTCAATCACGTCTTTCGTGAAGACATCACCTTTCAAGAGGTACGCGTAATCGCCCTCGAGAGAATTCAAGACCTCTTCAAGACTGCCCGGCGTCGATTGAATCTTTTCCTTCTCATGCGGCTCGAGATCGTACAAATCCTTGTCGATCGGATCCGGCGGTACGATCTTGTTCTGAATGCCATCCAGACCCGCCATCAGCATTGCCGAGAACGCGAGGTACGCGTTGCATGAGTTATCGGGACAACGGAACTCGAGGCGCTTCGCCTTTTCGCTCTTCGAATACATCGGAATCCGGACGCAAGCGCTGCGGTTGCGTTGGGAATAGATCAGATTGATCGGTGCTTCGTAGCCCGGAACCAGGCGCCGATAAGAATTCGTAGTCGGAGCCGCGAACGCCAAAATCGACGGAGCGTGTTTCAGCAGACCGCCGATGTAATATTTGCAGGTCTGGCTGATACCCGCGTAACCGCCCGCCTCGTAGAACTGATTCTTTTCGCTTTTCCAAATGCTCTGATGGCAGTGCATTCCGGAGCCGTTGTCCTGGAAGAGCGGCTTGGGCATAAAACAGGCAGTCTTTCCGCGGCGGCGGGCGACCATCTTCGTGACGTATTTGTACATCTGAAGCTTGTCTGCCATTCGCGTCAACTTGTCGAAGCGCATATCGATTTCGGCCTGGCCGGCTGTGGCTACTTCATGGTGGTGCACCTCTATCTGTACGCCGATGCTCTCGAGTGTGAGAACGATTTCGGATCGGATGTCTTGGAAATGATCCGTCGGCGGTACGGGGAAATATCCCTCCTTGTAGCGAGGCTTATAGCCGAGGTTTGGATTCTCCTCTTTTCCGGAATTCCAAACGCCGGCCTTCGAATCGATGTAGTAGAAACCGTAGTTGACGCTTTGGTCGAATCGGATGTCGTCGAAAATGAAAAACTCAGGCTCCGGGCCGAAGTAGATGGTGTCGCCAATCCCCGTTGTCTGGAGATATTTCTCAGCCTTTTGCGCCACGTAACGCGGATCACGCGAGTAGGCCTGGCCCGTAATCGGGTCTCTCACATTGCAGATAATGTCCAACGTCGGGACTTCGGTGAAAGGATCCAAGAAGGTGGCATTCGGATCCGGAATGAGGAGCATGTCGCTCTCTTGGATCTTTTGAAAGCCGCGGATGCTGGAACCGTCAAAACCTAAGCCATCTTGAAAGATGTCCTCAATCAATTCCCCGGTGGTAATTGAAAAGTGCTGCCATATACCCGGAAGATCGATGAAGCGAAGATCAACAATCTTCACGCCCTTTTCGCGGGCAAATTCGACAACCTGTTTCGGTGTCATGCGTGGAAACCTCCCTTTCTTGCAGAAACCCGGATTTATTGTGTTTTATTGAGTCCGTGGTAAAGAAATTAGCGAAGACAAGCCCAACATTTTGCCATCTTCTAAATTCGAAATCGACGAAATAAAAAAAGCCTTCGACCCCTGATTTCGGAATCGAAGACTTTCGTAGTCGTTACTCCGGCACTTCGTTGTGCCGAGGTTCATGCTTTATAACTCAGAAATTTCTTTGCTGTCTACCGGAAAGTAGACGGCCATTCCCCTCCTCGCAGAGGAGGGGTGGCGCGAAGCGCCGGGGTGGTCAACTCGGCCACAATTTTTCGCGCCTAACTGACCACTCCGTCTGCGCCTTCGCTTTGCTCGGCGCAGCCTCTATTCAGGCTTCGCCCTATCGGGCTCGCGCTTCGCGCCCTCCTCTACGAGGAGAGGAATGTAAGGGCAAATTTACCGGTCCATTGAATGCCTGTCACGTGGTACACTCACATAGTTAGTCGCCCGATACGGATCCGTCTCGATGCATTGCCTCAGACTTAGGCCATTGGATCCCCCCAAACCTTAGATTGATGAACTTTGAAGCGATATCAGCTTGGCTTAGAAATACCCTGCTGCCTTACGGTGGATTCGGCCTTATGGCTTTGGCGGTGTGCGATTCATCATTCGTTTCGTTGCCTGAAGTTAACGACGTATTACTGATGACATTCGCCATTAATGAACCGGATAGTATGGTGAAATTCGCCCTATTGACGACTCTGGGATCCGTTATTGGTTGTGCGCTTTTGTACGCAGTGGGCCGAAAGGGAGGCGAGGCTTTCCTCCGCAGGAGCTTCGCCGATGAGAGGGTAGCGAAAGTCCAAAGCTGGTATCGGAGGCATGGTGTGCTGGCAGTGATCGTACCGTCGCTGCTTCCACCGCCGACACCGTTCAAAATATTCGTCCTCTCAGCGGGAACTTTTGGGATCTCGTGGCCGAAATTTCTGACAGCCGTCATCATTGGACGGGGTATTCGATATTTTTCAGAAGGACTTCTGGCGGTCATCTATGGGCCGGCGGCAATTGATTTTGTTCAGGACAACTACGGCATAGTCGGAATTGGGCTGGCAATATTGATTGTCGCGAGCGCAATCATATTTTTTTTTACAAGACGTCGAGTCCGAAGTAGTGAAGCGTGAGAAAACGAATAATTTTAAAAGTCCAGGTTTTGTTCATACTATTCCTGCTGGTTCCAGCCAGCTGCATTTCTAGAAAGCGTGTTGTTCCCGAAGAGCAGCGCTTGTTTCCAGCCCAAACCGCGACTCGCACCGAGTTGTTTCAAGAGCTGGAGGTCAAGAGCAACTCCGTTCAGACGCTGCAGGGGACGATCTCTTTAGATCTTTCGGGAGGCGGCGCAAAGTCCGGCGTGTTGACGGAATATCATCAGACAACGGGCTATGTGGTCGTCGACCGGCCGCGGCACATCCGTTTCAAAGTTGTGGCGCCGATCGTACTGTCTACAATAGCTGATATGGTGTCGGACGGCCGGCAGTATCGGGTGTCGATTCCCGTCAAGAACCAGTTTCTGGTCGGAGACGTGAATGGGCCCGCGAATTCCAAGACCGCGTTGGCAAACTTGCGTCCGCAGCATCTCTTGGACGGTCTTTTCGTGGACGTGCGGCCATATTTGAATAAACCGCAGGTGAAGTCGGTCCTCGAGGAAACCGTTCAGGGCCGCCGTAGTTACTACGTGTTCAGCTTCATCAACACTGGCGGTCCTGAAGCGCAGTTGATCGAGAAACTGTGGATTGACCGGACGGATATGCGAGTATCGCGGAAACAAGTATTCGCGAAAGACGGACGACTCGAAACCGACGTCGAGTACTTGAACTATCAATCCAATGGCGCCGAATCATTTCCTCAAACCGTCGTCATTCAGCGTCCCGTCGAAGAATATACCGTGAAGATGACGTTTCAGAAGACGACGCTCAACCAGAAATTGACCGACGACGCCTTCAACTTGGAGCGTCCACAGGGTGCCGAGCTTGTACAACTCACTCCCTAAGAGAATTTATTGGATATGAACAAACAAATGATCATTGCGGGTCTTAAAGCACGGCCCGTACGGACCACTGTCAGCATTCTTGCTGTTGCACTTGAAGTGGTCCTCATCCTCGTCGTCGTGGGGTTGACTACCGGCATTTCCGACGAGACCGGAAGACGCACCGAAGGTGTTGGCGCCGACATCCTTTTGCAGCCGCCGAATTCATCGCTGTTCCTTGCGCTGAGCAATACGACCATGCCGATCGCGCTTCGCGACAAAGTACGTGAACTGCCCGGGATCAAAGCCGTTTCCCCCGTACAGACGCTGGTCAATTCATCGTCGGGCCTGGAGATCATTTACGGAATCGAGCCCGACACGTTCAATGCCGTCAGCAATGGCTTTATTTGGCATAGGGGCCGGCTATTCAACTCGCCCGATGAGGTTGTGGTCGATGATATTTATGCAAAATCCAAAGGCGTAACCGTGGGCGACTCCGTCGAGCTTCTGAACCACAAGTTCAAGGTGTCGGGCATCGTCGAACACGGTAAGGGTGCCCGGCTGTTCGTTTCATTGAAGACAGCTCAAGAGATGACAGGGCAGAACGGTAAGGCGTCGATGTTTTTCATCAAATTGGACGATCCTGACCGCGTCGAAACTACCATTGCGGAAATCAAACGACTTCTCGAAGGTTACGGCGTGATTCCTCTTCGGGAATACGCTAGGCTGATGATGTCGAACAACATGCCGGCATTGGACGCATTTATATCCAGCGTCGTGTTCATTGCGTTGTGCATCGGAGTGCTGGTGATTTTCCTTTCGATGTACACAACAATCACGGAGCGTACCCGCGAGATCGGTATTCTGCGATCCTTGGGCGCTTCCAAGAAATTCATTGTCACGTTGATTTTCCAGGAATCGGCGGCCATTTGCGGCGTGGGTGCCCTGATTGGAATTGGATCGAGTTTCGTGATCGCCAGAACCATAATGGCGGTGTTTCCGACGTTGACGGTCTTGATTACACCGGATTGGATAGGCAAGGCAGTGGTATTTGCGGTCTTGAGCGGCATCATCGGGTCGCTGTATCCTTCCCTCAAGGCGGCAAAGCAGGATCCAGTCGAAGCTCTCGCGTATGAGTAGTGTTTGTGGTAGAAATTTGTTAGTTTTGGACTTAATAAATGAAAAGTTTGCTCGAAACAGCCGATCTTCGTAAGACCTATACGGTCGGCAAAATTGAAATCGAGGCGCTTCGTGGCGTGGACCTTCGAATTCGAGAAGGTGAACTCGTCGCCGTCATGGGCCCGTCAGGGTGCGGCAAATCCACATTGATGCATGTTCTTGGCGCGATGACGAAGCCGACCGCAGGCAAGGTGTTCATTGACGGCCAAGAAATTTCGGGCATGAGCGACAGCGAACTCACCGGAATTCGAAGGGACAAAATCGGTTTCGTGTTCCAGAAGTTCAACCTGCTGCCAACGTTGACGGCTCGTGGCAACATTGAGATCGCCCGTTATATTCATGGAAAAGGCGTTGCCTCGAATGGTCATGACCAACATTTACGCGAGATCCTTCAACTGCTGATGATTGAGGGCAAGATGGAACGTAAGCCCTCCGAGCTTTCCGGCGGCGAGCAGCAACGCGTCGCCATCGCCCGAGCTGTCGCTAATAAACCCGCCATTCTGCTTGCGGACGAGCCCACGGGCAGCTTGGATTCGAAAAATTCCGAAGTCGTCTTGAATATGTTCCGGGAATTGAATCGCAGATTTAAACAGACCATTATTTTGGTCACACATAACCCCGAACTGGTTGCTTTCACCGACCGGCTCATTGAAATGCGCGACGGCGTCATTGTGAGCGACAACGATTCTTTGTCCTGGGACACTGAGAACGAACTGGCACAGCCTGCGCGCAGCGTATGACGCGTTTTATCGCGGTGTATGAAGCGTTTTCTATTATGGTCGTTTGAGCGGGGATCCATTCAATACGATGTGATCTGCGTCGTCATTCTCGCCTTTATCTTCATCACGCCGCCCGCTGCCTTCAATGACCGTCCGGATTTCATGCGAATCCCCGATGATCAAGCCATTCGCCAAACAAGCGATGATGACGGTCATACCGTTTTCACCGTCAAAGTAAACACGGAGCAAGCTGCTGTGGATCGTCTGAAAACCATGCTGGGTAAGCCCGTCACGATCTCGCGCGCAGAGCCTGTCTACGACGCGACGGGAGCGCTCGTCGCGTATTCGATTTGGATTGAAAGGTAATTCCTTCAAAATGACGAAAAGAAATTCGGCCACAAAAAGGCACAAAATTCACAAAATAGTTCTTTGTGTCTTTTGTGCCTTTTTGTGGCTAATCCCTCTTTCGGAGGCTCAGGGTGACAGTTACACCCTGGAACAAGTCTTGACGAAAATGGACGAAATCCATAGAGGTTTCCGTTCGGCTGCAGCCGAGATCGAACGCACGCATGTAACCGTTCTTGTGAATGATAAGGATGTAAGTTCAGGAAAGTTCTATTACACACGCCGCGGGAAGGAACCCCGCGTGAAGCTCGAGCTTACAAAACCGGCGCCTCAGTATCTTCTGATCGACAAAGGCAAGCTGCAGTTATATACACCGAATCTGAAACAGGTTCAGGAGGTGTCTATTAGCGGTCATCAAGAGAAAGTCGAGATGTTCATGGCGCTGGGTTTTGGGCAATCGAGCCAGGATTTAAAAAATAATTTCGACGTTCGCTTGACCGGCGAGGAAGTCGTTAACGGCAAGAAGACGTCTGTTTTGGAACTCAAGCCTCAAAATTCCGCGATGTTCAAGTCCGTTCTGATATGGATGGATCAGCAGAAGTGGGTTGCCGTACAGATAAAGACCACCGAGAACAGCGGCGACTACATGGTTTTGAAATTTTCCAACGTCAAACTCAACGCAGGCATGCCGGATTCGGTTTTCGATCTGAAAATGCCAAAAGACGTTCGTGTCATAAAGATGTGACGCGCTGCTGGCGTTCGAGCGCAGAAAGCACCCGCCACGTGTACCAGATCCGCTGAGATACGGTCCAGTTGGAAAGGATGGCCATGACCCAAAGGGCTGCGGCCATGCGATCCCATAAAGACCCAATAATCAAAAGAACGATCCGCTCCGGGCGTTCCAGAAATCCCACTTTACAGGCAGGAATCAGCGACTCGGCGCGAGCGCGTGTATAACTGGTGAGAACCGAACCGATCAGGACCAGACCGGTGAGGCCGACGTAAAAGATACGATTGATTTTCGCATACCAGAGGATCAGGCCGAGCAGTAGCAGCAGATCCGAATAGCGGTCGATCACGGAATCGAAAAACGCGCCGAACTTCGTCTCCCGTTTCGTACGGCGAGCAACCTCGCCGTCGACGATATCGAAAATGCCGGCGAACAAGATAACCAGGCCGGCCCAGCTGAAGATTCCTTTCGCAAAGAGCACCATTGCGAAAATGTTGATCACCATGCCGATCAACGTCAGGATGTTGGGATGGATGTGAAGGCTCGCCAGACCTTTTACTATGGAATCGACGACGCGTTTGCCGCCAGCCCCGATCCTGCCAGTGATGGATTTGGGTTGCTGCATCGCTTTACTGATCGTGCATCGTGGTGAAACTGATGATTTCAAATGTCCGGGTTCCCGAAGGAATTTTCACTTCAACGGTGTCGCCCTCCCGTTTGTTCAACAGGCTGCGGCCTATCGGCGAAGTCGTCGAAATAAGACCCTCCACGACGTTGGCGTCTTCACTCGTCACCAGCTTGTAAGTGACCTCTTCGTTCTTATCGACATCGAGCAGAACTACTTTCGAACCGAGGGATATCCGGTCCCGTGGAATCTTATCAAAATTGATCAATGACAAATCCGCTAGTCTTTGTTGGAGTTGGCCCAGGCGGACGCGCACGAAATCCTGCCGCTCTCGCGCCGCTTGATAGTCTGCATTGTCGCTAAGATCGCCCAACGCTGCGGCCGTTTTCAAAGCCTTCGGCAGCTCCTCCCGTAACTCTCTTTCCAGCGCGTGAATTTCTTCTTCTAGTTTTCTTTTGATGTCTGAGCTCATGATTAGATCGTCTGTAGCGGCCGTCTATAACCGCCGTGGATCGTTGATCAGGCATCGCCGGCGGTCATTTATATTAAGGCTGCGCGCTTTCGCGCTTGCGCTTCGCGGACCGCCGCTATAGTGCCTTAGAATAACTTAAAAGTTATCGTCAAAAATTTCTTGGGGTTCTGTCTGAAATCGTACAACAGTTTTTGAATCTCCGATGAGCTCTGGTTCAGGCTGTTGTAAAGCGTCGGATCTTTGATGAACTTGCCAGCCGTCCCTTCGCCGTTTTGGATGGAAGCCACCAGCATGGAAAACTTATTTACCGAGTCGCGAAATTCGTTGTAGACGGTTTCATCTTTCGACAGTTTTCCGAGAGTCCCCTCACCTCGATCGATACGGTCAGTGACGGATTCGACCCGGGCGAGTATCCGGTCCGTCTTGTCGTAGAGGGCCGGGTCATTGATGAATCTTGCAGCGGTACCGTGTCCGTGCTGGACTGTGTCGATCAAAGTGTCGACACGATCCATCATGTGATTGACGCGGCTATACAGTTCGTCGTCGGAAACCAATTTGCCCACCGTTCCATTTCCGTTCCGCAAGTCACGAACGAAAGCGTGCGCTTCCCCCATCGTCGCGTTTGCGTTATCGTAAATAGAGGTATCGGTTAAAAGTTTCCCCAACGTGCCTTCGCCGCCCTCCACGCGTTCAGCCATTTTCTTCACATCATCGCTGAGTACCTGGAGGTTTGCGATGAAGTCGTTTGTGCCTTGCACGATTTTCCGGATGTCGCCCTCTTCCGAACCTTGGATTGTGCCGAGATCCTCAATGGCTTGGCCGGCATCGCTGCCGCGCGTGATGTCGATCGCGGAGTCACCCAGAAGACCGATGGTTTTTATCGTGACTTTCGAATCCGTTCGAATGATGTTCTGATAGGTCTGGTCCAACCGCAGTTCCGCCTCAACGGCTTTTTTGGGATCCGCCAGTTTCGAAATGCGCACGGCGTTGACATTTCCGATCGTCACTCCCTCCAGGTGAACTTCCGCTCCGGTTCTCAGGTTATTGGCATTTTCGAAGTACGCGACGATCGTGTATTTCGGACCCAAGAAGCCCGTCTGACCGCCGACGAAGAACATCGCCAATGCCAGTAGCAGGAAACTAACGATGACGACGATGCCGACTCGTAGTTCCGTCCAGGCAAGCGACCGACGTTGCACCATATATTCTCCTCTCTGTTCTTACAGGTTCGCGTCCTATTAGCATTAGGCCAAGAAACGTTTAATGTATTCGTCTTTGGACCGGCGCAGAACCTCATCCGGTCCTTCAAAAATTATTTTGCCGTTATGAAGCATGAGAAAGCGTGTATTTGCGATGCAGATGAAGTTGTCTTCAGTATGGAAGGTGGTTTGCCCGTCGCCGTTCGTGGCGTATTCGGTAGCCAATGTAAACGCATCACGCATCCGGTGCGTCACGAAAACCCCTGTAACACTCTTGATATCACGCAGCGTGATGATGAGTTCATTAATCTTTTTTGAAGTCACCGGGTCCAGCCCAGCGGTCGGCTCGTCGTAGAGCATGATCTCCGGTTCATCGATCAGAGCACGGGCTAGTGCCACGCGGCGTTTCATTCCGCCGGAAAGTTCCGAAGGCATTTTATCGATCGCGTCTTCGAGCCCAACAAACCCTAGGCTCTGCCGGACTTTGCCCTCGATTTCATTTTCGTCGACGCCTAATTCGTAGAGGCGATATGCGACGTTCTCCCGCACCGTTAAGGAGTCGAAGAGCGCCGATTCCTGGAAGACCATACCGATTTTCTGCCGCACGCTGACGAGCCGCCGCTCGTTAAATTTGCTGATATCCTCACCTTCGACGAAAATCTGTCCCTCATCCGGCCTGTCGAGCCCCATGATTAATTTGAGAATCGTCGACTTTCCCGAGCCGCTAGCCCCAATGATGATTTTGGTTTCTCCCCGGAATAGTGCGAATGAAATGCCATTAAGAATAGGCGCGTCACCGTAGTATTTGACGACGTTCTTCATTGCGAGAATCGGTGTGGTCATCGTGTGTAAACCAGAATCAGACGAGTTAGGAAGAGATTGAAGATGATGATTAGAATCGATGATACAACCACGGCTTGAGTCGTCGACCGGCCGACTCCCTGGGTGCCACCATAGGTGCGCAGCCCGCAGTGACAGCTCACAATGGCAACTGTAGCGCCAAAAACGATGGGCTTGAGCAAGCCTCCAAAAAGATCCATATAACTGAGACCGTTCCACGCCCGGGCCAGATACAGATTCGCGCTGATTCGGAGGACAAAAACCGATGTGAACAAGCCGCCGATGATACCCATGGCATCTGCCATCACAGTTGCGACGGGCAGCATCGACGTCGTGGCTAATAGTCGAGGTACAACGAGCTTCTTGATAGGGTCTGTTCCTAAAGCGCGCATCGCGTTGATTTGCTCGGTTACGAGCATGGATCCCAGTTCGGATGCGATACCGGATCCCACGCGACCCGCTATCATTAATGAAGTCAGTACCGGGCCCAACTCTCGGACCAAAGAAACCGCCACTAGCTGTCCCGTGAAAGCCACGGCTCCAAAGGTGGTTAGAGTTTTGGATGACTGCAGCGTTAGCACGGCCCCGGTAAAGAATCCGGTGAGCATGACCACAGTAAGGGATCCGACACCGACTATATCCATTTGGGTTAGGATGTCGCGAACATAAAACGGCCGGCGGAACATCGAAGCGAAAGCTTTTGCCGTTAGGAAGGTGACATCCTGCACCTCCTTTACGGCGGCTTTCGGCGAAACGGGCATCCACGTCATCGTAACGAAAAGATTCCGTAGAATCTAGGATATACCTCGCGCCTATCCAAAATATGAAGACTCGCGGCACGAGTCCGCATTAATTCCCGAAAACATGGAGACTCGCGGCGTGAGTCGGCATTAATTCTCGAAAACATGGAGACTCGCGGCACTAGTCGGCATTAATTCTCGAAAATATGGAGACTGACGGCGTGAGTCCGCATTAATTCCCGAAAACATCGAGACTCGCAGCGTGAGTCCGCATTAATTCTCGAAAATATGGAGACTCGCGGCGCGAGTCGTTGTTTTTTTCCGAAAACACGACGACTGGCGTCACGAGCACGCATTTTTTTTCGAAAACATGAGGACTGGCGCCACGAGCACGCATTTTTTTCCGGAAACATGACAGCTCGCGCCGGGAGTCTTCACATTTTTCCAAAAACATGAGGACTTGCGGCGCGAGTCCTCATTTTCCGGGCCTGGGATGGGCGAAGAACCCGGCACGCAAGGCGGATCTGGCATCTGAAAGCGACCTCGGAAAAATTCTATCCTAACTGGTTTGCTGAACCACCAGAGTGGCACCTTCGGGCGATAGCATTCAGGTAGCCTGTAGTGCGGGCGCGCATGCCTGCATTATACTCGATCCATGTTGAGCTTCCGGACGGCTGGCGAATCGCACGGCCAAGCGCTGATCGCTCTCGTGGAAGGCATGCCAGCTCACCTCTCCGTCGATTTCGATTTCATCGATCATGAACTGAAGCGTCGGCAAAGCGGTTTTGGGCGGGGCGGCCGGATGAAGATAGAACGGGATCAGGTACGTTTTCTCTCCGGAGTGCGGCACGGAAAGACCATCGGCAGTCCGATCGCCATGATGATCGAGAATCGGGACTGGGCGAACTGGGAAGAAATCATGTCGGTTCGCGAGATAGGCGGGGATGTTGCGACAAAAAGGAGGGTGACGCGTCCCAGGCCTGGCCATACGGACCTGGCAGGGTCGTTGAAATACAACCACACCGATGCGAGAAACATTCTCGAGCGCTCCAGCGCCCGCGAAACCGCAGCGCGGGTGGCTGCCGGCGGGCTCGCGAAGGTGTTTCTCAGGGCGTTTGGTATCGAAGTACTCAGCCATACATCATCCATAGGTAAGGCTCGAGTTCCGGAAGACTTCGTCGTGACATGGCAGCAGCTTGAAGCGATTCGCGACGACGAGGTCGTGCGATGCGTGTTGCCTGATGTCACCCAGGAAATGGTTAAAGAGATCGAGGCCGCTCAAAAAGATGGCGATACGGTAGGCGGAACTTTCGAAGTCGTTGCAATGGGGGTGCCCGTTGGGTTGGGTTCGCACACCGGATGGGACACGCGCTTGGATGGACGGTTAGCCCAAGCTGTCATGTGCGTTAATGCGGTCAAAGCAGTAGAGATTGGAAGAGGTGTCCGGATCGCCTACACGCGAGGCTCGCAGGCTCACGACGAGATCGCCTACGATAACCAACAGCGCCGGTTCTATCACCTGTCAAACCGGGCCGGAGGTATTGAGGGGGGAATCACCAACGGAGAAGAAGTACGGGTCGTGGGTTATCTGAAACCCATTCCAACGTTGAAGAAAGCCCTGCGTTCGGTTGACTTGGTTACGAAAGAACCTTTTCTTGCGCAACACGAAAGATCCGACACGTGCACGGTTCCAGCAGCCGGTGTGATTGGTGAAAGCATGGTGGCTCTGGTCTTGGCCACGGCGTTTCTCGAGAAGTTCGGCGGCGATTCCATTGAGGAGACCAGGCGCAACCACAAAGCCTATCTGGACCAATTGCAGGCGTATTAAATGTTAAACTTTTTTTTATGATTCGACCGATCGTGCTTTGGGGAGCCGAGGTACTGGAGAAGACGTCGGAGCCTATAAAAAACATCACGGACGCCGAAATCAAGCTTGTCGAGGACATGATTGAAACCATGTACAAAGCGCCGGGCGTTGGTTTGGCGGCCCCTCAGGTCGGTGTTTCCAAGCGAATCATGGTCACGGACGCGACCGGCGGCGAAAGGAAAGATCATCTGTTCACCATATTGAACCCCGAAATTGTCTCCGCTGAAGGAGAACAATTTGAGGAAGAAGGATGTCTGAGCATTCCCGGCTTTTCCGCCACAGTCGTCCGGCCGAAAAAGATCGTTTTGCGCGGCCTTGATCTTAAAGGAAAAGAAATCATCATCGAAGGCTCCGACCTGCTGGCGCGTGCCTTCTCTCACGAGATGGATCATCTGGACGGTAAATTTTTCCTGGACCACCTGAGTTTCATCAAACGCGATATGATCAAACGGCGGATCAAGAAACTGATTCGCCAAGGGAAGTGGGAATAAAGCTCGCCTTTATGGGGAGCGCGACATTCGCGCTACCCTCCCTGAATCGGCTATTCGAACGTGGTTACGAGATAACCGGGGTCATCACCCAGCCGGATAAACCCAGCGGACGCGGGCAAACGGTGCAATCTCCACCGGTCAAGAGGCGTGCTTTCGATTTGCACTTGCCGATCTATCAACCGTCATCATTAAAGACAGAGGAGACGCAAAGTCTCATCCAAGCGCTTCGTCTGGATGTGATCGTCGTTGTCGCCTACGGTAAGATTCTCCCGCCATGGTTGCTCCAGTTTCCTTCCTATGGTTGTATCAATGTCCATGGTTCGATATTGCCGAAGTATCGCGGTGCAGCGCCCGTACATTGGGCAATCGCGAATGGCGAGAAATCGACGGGCGTCTGTACGATGCTTCTGGACGAAGGTCTGGACACCGGACCCCTTTATCTGTGCCGCGAAACGCTGATCGATCCTAATGAAACGACGGCTGAACTCTATAATCGCCTGGCGGACTTAGGCGCGGATGCGTTAATCGACACACTCGAGGGCGTGATGAACAGCTCGCTTAAGCCAACGCCTCAGGACAATTCAAAAGCAACATTTGCACCGATTCTCAAAAAGGAACATGGATTTATCGACTGGCACATGGCCGCGGTTGAAATTCACAATCGCGTGCGTGCGTTCAATCCATGGCCGGGCACGGTAGCGAAGTTTAGGGGTGTAACGTGCAAGATCGTGAAGACAGCGATAGGGGAGAGCGCCGAAGCGCAAGCGCGTCAGCCCGCAGCGCCGCTACAGTCGGGTTCCATCGTGGTCGCCAGAGGGTCCTTGGCAGTGGTTTGCGGCGATGGAGCGCTGCTCGAGATCGTGCTAATTCAGCCTGAAAACCGAAAAGTCGTTTCAGGCGCTGATTTCGCCAATGGAGCGCGAATCCACCCTGATGAAAAATTCGAAGCCCTGTTGGATAATTGATCCATGCCCGACTCGGAGCAGAAACCGGTGAGCAGGTTCTCGCGTTGGTCGGGGATCATTCTGATGACGGCGATTCTGGGCGTGGCCGGAATCGTGAGTGCCCTGACCGCGATGCGTTTTGCGATTCGCGGGCGAGAAGTCGAAGTGCCGTCGCTGGCCGGAAAGACAGCGGATGAGGCGAAGGAGATTCTCAGTCACCGCGGTTTGCTGCTGAAGGTATCCAGTTCGCACTTCAGTTCGGAAGTGCCTGAAGCGCATATTCTAGATCAGATTCCCTCTTCCGGAACTAGGTTGAAAGTCAATCGGACCGTAAAAGTTCTGCTCTCACTCGGCGAACGCCGGTTCGCCGTCCCAAATCTCGTCGGGACCAGTCTGCGGGCTGCGCAACTCACCCTCGCACAGCGCAAGCTCGCTCTTGGAAAGGCGCTGTACGCGCACACTCCCGAAGGAGATCCCTCCACGGTTGTCTATCAGGCGCCAAAGCCTGGAACGCAAGAGGGCAGTGACCCATCGGTGAACATTCTGATTTCGCTTGGTCCACCAGCCGAATATTTCATCATGCCGGATCTGATCGGGAAATCGGCAGACCTGGTCGCCTCTCGCGCCCGAAACGAGGGCTTCCACATTGGTAAGATCAACTACCGAAAATATCCGGGGGTCGGGCCCGGTGTTGTCATCCAACAAAAGCCGCAGGCCGGATATCGTTTGACAAAATCGGACATCGTGCTCCTGGACGTGAGTCAGTGAGCATCCGGATTGCACCTTCAATCTTGTCGGCGAATTTCGCCGCCCTTGGCGAAGAAATACGCAAGGTCGAGGAAGCCGGAGCGCATCTGATTCACGTGGACGTGATGGATGGCCATTTCGTTCCGAATATCACCGTTGGCCCACCGGTTGTTAAATCCATTCGCAAAGCCACAAAGCTTCCGTTGGATGTGCATCTGATGATTTCCGATCCCGACAAATACATTCCGGCATTCGTTGACGCGGGGGCCAATATGCTGACCGTCCATGCCGAAGCCACCATTCATCTGGACCGGACCCTCAATTTCATCCGCTCACAAGGGGTCGGATCCGGCGTCTCAATTAACCCGGCGACACCGGTTCCAAGCGTGGAACACGCAGTAGGTTTGGCGGATATGTTGCTCATTATGACAGTGAATCCGGGCTTCGGAGGCCAAACGTTCATTCCGTACACGGTGGACAAGATTCGACAAGCCCGGCAACTTATCGAAACGCACAGTTATCGGTGCGTTATCGAAGTCGACGGCGGTATTGATACCGATACGATTCCGGATGTCGTGAAGGCCGGCGCCGAGGTTCTGGTGGCCGGTTCGGCGATCTTTCATAGCGCGGATTCCGGCCGGAAAATCAGGGAAATGCTGGAAATAGCCGCATCGGTCGGCTATCATCATGGTTTCGTATAACACCCACCTCTGAGGTATGGAATGAGGACGTTTTTCGTAGTTTTGCCATTATTTTTGCTTCTGCTCAGTTGCGGAAAAAAAGTCGCAACGAATGCGCCGGCCAGCAACTTGGAAGAGCCGGATCGAGTCCTTTTTGAAAAGGCCATGCGTGATCTGGAGAAAAACAAATTCATCGTCTCCCGGTTGAATCTGCAGACTCTGATCAATACCTATCCGGACAGTGAATTTCTGCCGCAGGCGAAATATGCTCTGGCGGAATCCTTTTATCGGGAAAATTCGAATTCATCCATGAATCAGGCAGAGGCGGAGTTCAAGGATTACATCACATTTTTTCCAGCCAGCGATCTGGCGGACGATGCTCAATTGAAGATTGCGCTCACCCATGTTCGGCGAATGGAGAAGCCGGACCGGGACCGGACACAGGCGTTATTGGCCGAGTCTGAATTGAAAGCCCTGATCGAACATTATCCCGATAGTCCGCTTCTCGACGAGGCAAAGGAGAAGTTGAGGGGAATCCAAGAAGTGCTCGCCGAAGGTGTGGACAGGATCGCAAATTTTTATTACCTCAGAAGGTCCTATCCTGCCGCGATTGGT
The DNA here is from genome assembly GCA_003223875.1 of Acidobacteriota bacterium. Taxonomy (GTDB): domain Bacteria; phylum Acidobacteriota; class Terriglobia; order 20CM-2-55-15; family 20CM-2-55-15; genus 20CM-2-55-15. The sequence continues at coordinate 21,229 of QHWY01000082.1, forward strand.
CGATATAAAGAAATCATGACCAAGTATCCGGATTATTCGAAAATGCCGGATGCTCTTTATTATCTGGCGGAGTCGTTGCGCCACAGTAACAACGAACCAGAGGCCGCTATTTACTATGCCCGCATTGTCACGGATCATCCGCTGTCGGACCGCGTGGATGAAGCCAAGCACCGCCTGATGGCAATGAACATGCCCATTCCGGAAGCAAATCCGGTAGCTCTCGCTCGCGCCCAGGCTGCGCCGCGTGACGAAAAAAGTATTATCGGAAAAATGTTTGGCTTGGTTCGGCATCGGCCTCCGGTTTCAACGGATACAGCAGCCGCCTCTTCTGCCGCTGAGGAAGAAGAGAATACCGCGCCAACCAGCGTCCGGGGCGGTACAAGCGGCAGTGGAGATACGGGTGATTTCAATATCGATTCCAAAGTAGTACAGCCGGGCAAGCCGCCCGCAAAGAAACTCCGCTGAGGAAATTCCCCTCCTCGCAGAGGAGGGGTGGCGCGACAGTCGCAGACTGACGCGCCGGGGTGGGCAGTTCGGCTGAAATGTTTCGCCGGTCTTCTATCGAGGCTTCTTCCTATCGGGCTCGCGCTTTGCCCCCCTCCTGCGCGGAGGGGAATGTTTTTCACAAATGCCTATGAAACGAAAAATCCTGTTAGCTGATGACAGTCCAACCATTCGGCGGCTCGTCAGACAAACTTTCGCAGACGGAAGTTTTGAAATCGCCGAGGTTAGTAACGGCGAAGCCGCCATCAAAGCTTTCGAAGAAGCGCGGCCGAGCGTCGTTCTTGCCGATATCTATATGCCCGGAAAGAACGGATATGAAGTGTGCTCCTACGTGCGCAGACACGCCACGCTGGGTGCGACTCCGGTCGTATTGCTGGTCGGCGCGTTCGACGCTTTCGATGAGGAAATCGCCAAAAAGTCTGGCGCTACGGCCAACATCACAAAACCTTTCGAACCCGGTGCCTTGATCGAACTGGTGAAGTCGCTCGTTCCGGCAGATGAGACAACGGAACCAGAGCCTACACCGAAAGGTGAGGCGGAAAAGAAGACCAGGCTTGCGGCAGCCGACGTTAACCCAACCACGCCTGCTGGAGAAAGACCCGAAGATCTGCTTGGACTGGAAATCATATTCAAGGATGAATCCGAGGCTGACAAGACTTCGAACACGATCAGTGATGAAGACATCGATCGCATCGCGGACCGTGTGATCCAGCGTCTCTCCACACAAGTCATCGAAAGCATTGCTTGGGACATTTTGCCCGACATTACGGAGAAGATCGTTCGCGAGGAATTGAAAAGAGATCGATGAAAGTTGAAATTTCCAAGACCTACGAGGCGAAAGAAGTCGAAAGCCGCTGGTACCAATTGTGGGAATCGAAAGGATATTTCCGCGCGGACGCGAAATCGGCTCGGCCGGTCTTCTCGATCGTGATACCGCCTCCGAATGTCACCGGATCCCTGCACATGGGTCACATGCTCAATCACACGGTTCACGATGTCATCGTGCGCCGCAAGCGAATGCAGGGTTTCAACACGTTGTGGCTTCCGGGAATGGATCACGCGGGTATCGCTACGCAGAATGTCGTCGAACGCGAGCTTAGAAAAGAAGGCCTGAGCCGCCACGATATCGGACGGGAAAAATTCGTTGAGCGTGTCTGGCAATGGAAGGAACAATACGGCGGAATCATTCTGAAGCAGATTCGGCGCATCGGTGCTTCGTGTGACTGGTCACGGGAACGTTTCACACTGGACGCGGGCTTGTCACGCGCTGTCCGTGAAGTCTTTGTCCGCTTATACGAGGAAGGACTGATCTACCGCGGCAAGCGGCTCATTAATTGGTGTCCGCGGTGTCTGACAGCATTGTCGGATCTCGAAGTCATCTATGAGCCTGTCGACGCCAAGCTGTACTACATCAGGTATCCCCTAAAAGGGCGCGACAACGCATTCGTTGAGGTTGCGACAACACGACCCGAAACGATGCTGGGCGACACGGCGGTTGCCGTGAATCCGACCGACGAAAGATACACAAAATACAAAGGCCAAGCTGTGATCCTGCCTTTGATGAATCGGGAAATTCCATTCATTCAGGACGATCTGGTCGATCCGGCGTTCGGAACAGGTGTTGTGAAAATTACGCCGGCACACGATCCGGCCGATTTTGAAATGGGCCAGCGGCATAATCTGCCGCAGATCAGCGTCATTGGTGAAGATGCGAAGATCACTTCGGCAGGTGGTCCGTACCGCGGTCTGGATCGAAGGGAAGCTCGCAAACGCGTACTTGCCGATCTGGAGGCGCAGGGCTTGCTTGCCCGGACCGAGCCGTTTACACATAACGTCGGACACTGCCAACGTTGCCACACTGTGGTCGAACCGCTGCTATCGACGCAATGGTTCGTCAGAATCCAGCCGCTGGCCGAATCCGCTATTCCGGCGGTGGAGCAGGGAAGAACCGAATTTGTTCCGCCGAAGTTCGCGAACGATTATTTCGCTTGGATGCGTAAGATTCGTGACTGGTGCATCTCTCGTCAATTGTGGTGGGGACATCGTATCCCGGCATGGTACTGCGAGGAGTGCGGCGAAATCGTTGTTTCGCGGACGGATGTGAGTCATTGCTCGAAGTGTTCTTCCGCCAAAGTCCGGCAGGATGACGACGTTCTGGATACGTGGTTCAGTTCCGGTCTGTGGCCTTTCTCAACCCTGGGCTGGCCGGACGAGACCAACGATCTGAAGACGTTTTATCCGACAACGCTGCTCATTACCGCCTACGACATCATATTCTTTTGGGTCGCGCGGATGATGATGTTCGGCCTGAAGTTCATGCACGAAGTTCCGTTCAAAGCTGTGTACATCACCGGAATCGTTCGCGATGCCGAGCGCCAAAAAATGTCCAAATCCAAGGGCAATGTCGTCGATCCGCTGGAGATCTGCGACCGCTACGGTACAGACGCCGTGCGGTTCGCTCTGGCCCGCATGGGTGCCCCGGGAACGGACATCGCCGTCTCCGATGAGTTGCTCGATTCTTATCGCGCCTTTGCGACGAAGGTTTGGAATGCTGCACGACTCATTTTTAGACACGTCGACGAATCGGAGCGCTTGCCTTCTATTGCCGATTTGAAACGTTCGAATTTGGGCCTGGTCGACCGCTGGATCTTATCGCGGCTCGCGAGGGTGACGGAAAGGGTGAATCGCTCGATCGAACTCTATAATCTGCACGAAGCCGCGCGCAACGTTTACGACTTCTTCAAGCATGAGTTCTGCGACTGGTATCTCGAGATGATCAAGCTCGATCCGGAGCGCTCGAAGCCGACGTTGCTGTATGTTTTCGAGAGCGCGCTGCGCCTGTTGCATCCATTCATGCCTTTCATCACGGAAGAGTTGTGGCAAAACCTCCCGCACAAAGGTGAATCGATCGTCATCGCGCCGTATCCTGAATTCGATCCGGAATTGGCCGATGAAAGTGCGGAGTCGCAGACGGAGTTGGTGCAAGACATTATCGTGAAGGTGCGCAATATTCGCGCTGAAATGAAGGTCGATGCCAAACAGACCGTTCCTGTTCGCATCGCAACCAACGATCCGGAATTGACCCAACTCCTCTCCAATGCTCGGGAGTACATCTTTAAACTGGCGCAAGTGAGTCAGGTCGAAATCGTCCCGAAACTTTCGGGAGACAAACTCGCAGCACAAGCGGTGGCAGGTGGCCTGGCGATCGAAGTTCCGCTGGCAGGCTTGATTGATGTCGAAGCGGAGCGTCTCCGGCTTACGAAGGAAATGGAAAAGACCCAGCGTGAAATAGATAAGCTGGACCGAACGCTGTCGAACACCAGCTTTGTCGATCGCGCGCCCAAAGAGGTGATCGAAGAGAACCGCCGCCGGCTCGCCGACTACCGGGACCAGGCCGCAAAATTGGGCGAGGGGCTGAAGCGACTGGAGTAGAGCGAGGCTATTCCCCTCCTCGCAGAGGAGGGCTGGCGCGCCGGGCGCGAAGCGCGAGCCCGGTAGGGCGAAGCCTCAGTTAATGGTCAGTTCGGCCGAAACATCTCGCCGATCTGACCACCCCGTCTGCGCCTTCGCTCCGCTCGGCGCAGCTTCTCTTGATGCTTCGCCCTATCGGGCTCGCGCTTCGCGCCCTCCTCTGCGAGGAGGGGAATATTCGTGACATGGATTCCATAGACTTAACCCTGCTCCGCGACACCTTGGTCGCAGCGCTGCGCGAGGATATCGGCTCAGGTGACATTACTTCTCACGCAACGATTCCTGCTGCAGCACGTGCGACCGCGCGTTACGTTACCAAAGAACCGCTCGTTGTTGCCGGAATTCCCATTGTGGAGGAGATTCTCAGCCTGGCAGACGCTGAACTCCAGTTCAAGCCACTGGCGGTTGATGGGTCCTCTGTTCCATCCGGCACTACGCTCGCGGAAGTTCGCGGTTCGGCGCGATCCATCCTTACGGCAGAGCGAACCTCGCTGAATATCCTTCAACGAATGTGTGGAGTCGCCACGCTAACGCGTCAGTATGTTGATCGTATTCAGGGCACTCGCGCACGGATCGTGGATACGCGTAAGACGGTTCCCGGCCTCAGACTGCTCGACAAATATGCCGTCACATGCGGCGGCGGCATGAATCACCGCATGGGACTGTTTGACGGTGTGCTCATCAAAAACAATCACCTCGCATTCCATTCGTCAGCGGCTCAGGCCGTCCAGGAGGCGCGCCGGCATCTCGGCCATCTTGTAAAGATCGAGGTCGAGGTCCGTGATCTCGATGAGCTGAAGGGAGCTCTGGATGCAGGCGCAGATGTCGTGCTCCTGGACAATTTCAATCCGGAACAAACGCGGAAAGCCGTTCAGGTGGTCGCAGACCGGGTTCCGTTGGAATCCTCGGGAAGCGTCAGGTTGGAAACGGTGAGAAGCTTTGCCGAAGCCGGCGTCGATTACATCTCGGTCGGCGCCCTGACGCACTCCGCTCCCGCCGTGGATATTCACTTGCGCGTGACCCGCGAATAGCTGATGAACAGAAAACTCGACGAGCTTCTCTACGCCTTGATGCAAAACATGATGATTGCTGTTTCCGGCGAGAAGCTCGCGCGTGACCTTAGCGTGTCGCATTCGACTTTAGCGCGATGGGTCGACAAGCTCCGCGAAGCGGGTGTTGAAATTCGCGGTGAGTTGTTTACCGGGTATCGACTCGTGCGTCTGCCGGACGTCTTACTTCCTCAGTTGATTCGGCCCCGCCTTAGAACGACGATGATCGGCCGTAATCTGTATCACTTCTACAGCGTCGGCTCCACAAACGCTTTCGCAGCCCGGCTTCTGGCGCACCGCCGCAATGTTTCAGAAGGTACGGTTGTTATCGCGGAGTCACAGACGGCCGGCCGCGGCAGGCTTGGGCGAAGTTGGCATTCGGAACGCGAGGCAGGACTCTATTTTTCAATCGTGCTTTTTCCAAAAACGCCGCCCAGTCTTGCTCCTCTATTCACGCTGGCTGCGGCCATTGCAATGCACAGTGCCATCGAGCGCAGCACGGGTCTGGACATCGACATCAAGTGGCCGAATGATCTGTTGGTCACCGGTAAAAAGTTCTGTGGGATTCTCTCCGAGATCCAGGCCGAAGTCGATTTAGTGAAGTACATGGTCATTGGCGTTGGTGTGAATGTCAATCACGAAACACTTCCGCCCGACATTGCGGGACGGGCGACATCGCTGCGCATCGCTTCGCGGCGAATTCAGTCACGCATCGAGATTTTGTTGGAGTTTTTCGAAGAGTTCGAGAACATCTACATGGAGTTCGAGAGAAAAGGCCCGCGCAAAATCATCGAGCAATGGACGAGCTTTTCCAGTTTCGCGAGCGGCCGCCGGATCGAAATCCACGACGGCGTGCGAAAGATTACTGGTGTTACGCGCGGGCTGAATGCACTGGGCGCGCTGCGCATTGAAGAGAAAGGCGGCCAACTGGAGGAAGTCTACAGCGGCGACGTTGTGAGTTGGGAATAAGGCAAGAAGATGCTTTTAGCAATCGACCTGGGTAATACAAATACCGTCTTCGGTGTCTACGATGGCGAGCGGCTCGTCATGCACTGGCGATTGTCGACTCAGAAAGACCGGACAGTCGACGAATTCGGAATCCTTCTGCGGAACCTGTTCGCTCTGGAAAAAATCGATGTGCAGAAAATCCGAAAAATCATTGTTGCTTCGGTGGTTCCGCCCCTGGATCCCGTTCTGAACGAGATGGCTGTGAGTTACTTCTCGGTCAAGCCGATATTCGTTACCTACGAGAATGCCGGGATTCCGGTTCTGTATGATGATCCGCGAGAAGTCGGTGCGGATCGCATTGTGAATGCCGTCGCTGCGGTTCGCAAATATGGAAAGCCGGCCATCGTTGTGGACTTTGGTACGGCAACAACCTTCGACGTCATCACAGCGGCCGGCGAGTATCAAGGCGGATTAATCGCGCCGGGTATCGTTATTTCGGCTGAGGCTCTTTATGAGCACGCAGCCAAACTGCCTCGAATCGAAATCCAGAAACCGGCAAGCCTGATCGGTACGTCGGCGATATCCAGTATGCAAAGCGGTTTATTTTATGGATACGTCGCCTTAGTCGACGGAATCATTACGCGTCTCAAACAGGAACTCGGCCCGAGCACGTGCGTAATCGGCACCGGAGGCCAAGCACGCTTGATCAGTCAGGAAACGAAGCTAATCGAGACCGTGGACTCGAATCTCACGCTGGATGGCTTGCAACTGGTTGCGTCTCGCCTTCTCCGGCGTTGATCTTGCTTTCATTCCCCTCCTCGCAGCGGAGGCGCAGACGGGGTGGCGCGAAGCGCGAGTCCGATAGGGCGAGGCGTCAATAGAAGTTCGGCCGAAACGTTTCGTCGAGCTGACCACCCCGGCTGCGCCTTCGCTCCGCTCGGCGCATCCACCCCTCCTCTGCGAGGAGGGGAATGTCCCCTCTTCTGTCTTGTCAATCATGTAATAATGGCTGCGGATTTCGGCATAACCGTGAGGGCTGTGGAAACGATATGGCGCGTCGAATAGTAATGCTGCCTTTGGTTTTCCTCACCTTTGTTATCGGCTGCACCCGCCCCGGCGCTACTTCCGAAAATAGTGCCGCCGATGCCGGCCAGCCGGTTCAAGGCGACTGGGCCGTGGTGCGTTTTGAAAGCGAGCCTGACAATCTGAATCCGTTGATCACGCAGCTAGCGACGGCTCGGTATGCATTGACGGGCGTGAACAACGCGCAAATATATGAATTCCTGATGGCGTATAACCCAAAGGATTGGGACTTGACCGAGCCGCTGTTGGCCGTGGCTCCGCCCGCAATTTCCGATGATCATCTGAGCTATACGTTCACGATTCGCGACGGAGTGAAGTGGCATGACGGCCGTCCATTAACGCCCGACGATGTCCTGTTCACATTCAAGGCCGCGGCCTGTCCGCTTGCCGATACGGCATGGGCGCGAAGCTTTTTGACCGATCTGGCAGATATCCAAATGGATGCCCGTTCGATGCGCTTCGTCATGAGCAAACCCAACGTCTACAACGTGAGTAACATTGCAAATGTTTTGGCGATCATTCCCAAACACGTTTTTGACGCTGAAGGGTTGCTCGATAGCTTTAGTTACAAGGACATCATTGGGCCTAAAGGAAAGAGCGATCCGAAAATCAAGAAGTTCGCTGATCAGTTCAACGCTCATGCCGCAAATCGAGCCCCGGTTGGAACAGGTCCATACAAGTTCGAAAGATGGGACAGCGGTAGAGAGTTGGTCCTTACGCGAAATGAGGACTACTGGGGCAAGAAACCCTATTTAGACAAGATTGTCTACCGCATTATTACGGACTACACCGCTGCCTTGACCGCCCTCAAAGCCGGCGATACGGATGTAATGCCCCGGTTATTACCCATCCAGTACACGGAACAGACCAGTGGCGCCGCTTTCGACCAGCAATTTGTGAAGATGAAGTATTCGATTCTGCAGGAAGCCGCGATCATGTGGAATAACGAGCGTCCCTTCTTTAAAGACAAACGCGTTCGTCAGGCTATGGCGATGCTCGTGGACCGGCAGAAGATCATCGATGGTATTCGTCTGGGTCTGGGAAAAATCGGGATGTCGTTTCTCGATCCCAGCGCAAAAGATTTCAATCCCAATCTCAAAGCTTTACCTTACGATCCCAAACGTGCCGCAGAACTCCTCGATGAAGCCGGATGGAAAGATCATGATGGTGACGGCATTCGCGACAAAGATGGCGTGAAGTTCAAGTTTGAATTCCTCGGTTCCTCGGGCAGCCAGATTTTCAAACAACTCTCGCCGGTTTTGACCGAGGAGTTTCGGAAAGCTGGAATCGAAATGACCGAGCGGGTCATCGAGTTTAGCGTCATGCTGCAGAGCTTGAAGGACCATCGATTCGACGCCAGTACGCTCAACTTTTCCCACGGTGACCTCTCGCCCGCGGATGCCTTCCAGGTTTGGCATTCGAGCGCGGTGGCCGGCGGTTCAAATTTTTTTAATTTCAGAAATCCTCAAGCCGACCGATTGCTCGAAGAGGCTCGCCTGGAATTCGACGCAGAGAAGCGCAAGCAACTGTATTGGCGATGGCAAGAGATCGTTAATGAGGAGCAGCCTGTCACGTTCGTGTACTACGTCGAAGAATCCGGGGCATACAGCAAACGTTTCCGAAACGTGCAGTGGTTGCCGCTCCGTCCTGGCTACGATTTAAACAGTTGGTGGGTGCCCAGAGGGTTGCAGAAATACAAGACTTCGGCCAATCCGTAGAGGATGGGCTTTGGACAAAAAACAGATCTAGGGGCGCTCATAGAGCGCCCCTACAGTTGCGGACCCCAATTTGTAGGGGCGGTCTATGACCGCCCAGGATTTCTTGTGCAAAGCCTAGAGGATGCGTATTTATTTCGTTAAACGTCTTCTATTGATGGTTCCCACGCTGCTGGGCATCTCTCTGGTTTCATTTCTAATCATCCATTTGACTCCCGGCGATCCGGCGTTGCTGAAACTTGGCGATTCGGAGCAGCGTTCGGGTAACCAGCTCCTCGCGGCCCAGATCATCGACGAAACGCGGGCGCTTTACGGTCTCGATCAGCCTCTCTATGTCCAATATTTGCGCTGGCTGAAGCGCATTCTGACGTTCGATTTCGGCGAATCCTTACGCGACCACCGGCCGATTATCGACAAGCTGAAAGAGCGGATTCCTGTTTCCGTCAAATTAAGCGGCATCTCGCTCCTATTCGCATATCTCATTTCGATTCCGCTCGGAGTTCATTCCGCGACACATCCGTACTCCATCGGTGACAGAGTCACGACGATCGTCCTATTTGGCCTCTATTCGCTTCCCAACTTTTGGATTGCGACGATGGCGATTGTGTATCTCGGCGGCGGTGACTTCTGGAATGTGTTTCCGGTCTACGGCCTGGCATCGCCGAACGCGGGGAGTTGGCCCTGGTGGCAGCGCCTCGAAGATGAACTCTGGCATCTGATCCTTCCCGTCACGTGCCTAACGTACTACACGTTTGCGGTACTCTCCCGTTACATGCGTGTCGGCATGATCGAAATCATTCGCCAGGATTTCATACGGACTGCTCGAGCAAAGGGACTTGGCGAAAGGATCATCGTTTACCGGCATGCTCTGCGGAATTCGCTTATACCTATCGTGACCCTGATGGCGGATCTCCTGCCCGCGCTGCTCGGAGGTAGCATTGTGGTGGAAACGCTTTTTTCGATTCCTGGTATGGGATCGCTGAGTTACGAAGCTGTCAACACGCGCGATTATCCGCTGCTGATGGCGATCTTCACGCTCAGCGCCTTGTTGACGCTATTGGGTATTTTGCTCGCGGACTTCCTGTATACCCTCGTCGATCCGAGGATTGGTTATGAAAAGAGCGCAACGGCCTGAAGGCTACTGGCACATTGTGTTACGCCAATTCCGCAGGAACCGTGTTGCGATAGCCGGTCTCGTGGTTGTGCTCTTGTTGTTCATAATCGCGGCGTTTGCTGATTTCATCGCCAGTGACAAACCGCTCGTCATGAAGTATCGAAATCAGGTTTACTTTCCCGTCCTGAAAGATTATGCCGCCTGGCTTGGCGTTGCACGATGGGAAACGCAATTTCAGAACGTCTCGTTCAAAGACTTCGTCGCGAGCAACTTCGACAAACGCGATTGGGCGCAATTTCCACCGATTCGCTATTCTCCAAATGAGGTCAGTCTGACCAGCGTGCTCCGGCCGCCTTCTGCACAACATCTTTTGGGAACCGATGACGTCGGCCGCGATATCGCCAGCCGTGTTGTCCACGGCTCGCGAGTATCGTTGTCTGTCGGATTCGTGGCTGTTTCCATCTACGTATTGATCGGACTCTTCATTGGGGCACTCGCGGGATACTACGGCGGCATCGTGGATATGATTGCTTCCCGCATGATTGAGATCATGCTGACGATCCCCACGTTTTTCTTGATCATCACGGTGGTTGCATTCCTGCCGCCAAGCATTCTCAACATTATGATCGTCATCGGAATTACGAATTGGCCGACTGTTGCGAGGCTCACGCGAGGTGAGTTTCTAAAGACGAAGTCGTTGGAGTATGTTGTCGCCGCCAAGGCGCTTGGAGCGAGCGATGTCCGGACAATTTTCCGTCATATTCTGCCCAACACTATAGCTCCGGTTTTTGTCGCGGCCACTTTTGGTGTGGCTTCCGCCATCTTGATCGAATCCACATTGAGCTTCTTGGGATTTGGTGTTCCGCCGTCGAAGGCAAGTTGGGGCTCCATCCTCTCGAATGCCCGCCAGCTTTTGCCCAGCGGCTGGTGGCTGACGGTGTTTCCGGGTTTGGCGATATTTCTTACAGTTACCTCGTATAACATCGTCGGAGAAGGCCTGCGCGACGCCGCGGACCCTCGTTTAAAGGAAAGCTGAAAACACGTAATCCAACTTGTACGGCGGCCCTCAATGAAGGGCGAACTTCTGTTTATAATGAAGACAAATGCCGCGAATTAAGACTTTCTACGACGAGTTGGGCGTACCTCGTAACGCAAATGCAGCGGCAATCAAGCACGCCTTCAAAGAGATCGCAAAAATCTATCATCCCGACAAGAATCCTCCCGAGAAGCAAGGCTGGGCGCACGAGCAGATGAGCCGGTTTAACTTCATCGTCGAGACGCTGCTTAATCCGGCCACACGCCGGGAATACGACGATCTTGTGAAGAAGTACGAAGAGATAGCGATATCCTCGCGCCCGGCGCGCCCGCGCCGCGAGCAGGCCGCCATTGAACGCGAATACGCGCAAGTGTCGGTAGAGATTATGAATCTAGCAGGGAAATATTCGAACTGCCGCCTGAAAATGATGATTGGTGCCATCGTGGGCGGTCTCGCCGCGGTGATGCATCTCACGGCTTACTTCGTCCCAGCCGACATTTTCCAGGATTTCAATATCACCTTCGCTTTTACCTATTTCTTCACACTGATCGGCGGAGTCATGCTGATCATTGGCATAGCCGATTATCTGGGGCGTGGTCAGTACCGGAAGCGCATCCACGAACTCGAACAACGGCGTTCTCAACTCCGCGCCCGCATGTACGAAGTCTTTGTAGCAGAGTGACGCTCAACTGTAGCAGCGGTCTATGACCGCCGGCAATGTCTCAATTCATGATCGCCGGCGGTCACAGGCCGCCGCTACAGTACCCGAATCCGATAACTCGAGCCGCAGCGCCACACGTGAACGACGGCGTATAATAGGAGGCAACCGTGCGCAGCGTCTAAACCGGCTGAAGCTCGACTCTTGCTCCTGGAATGAACAGCTCGTGTAGTTGAGCCCCAACAAAAACATCGAAGTAAGCGCCGTCAAGTTTGCCGGCTTTGACATTCGCGGCGATGATATCGAGCGTCCGGCTTACCGGGAGTGCGAGTTTGTACGGTCTGTCGGTCGCGGTGAGCGCGTCGAAGATGTCGCAAATCGTCATCATCCGGGTTTGTGCGGGAATCTCTTCGGCTGTCAGATGGTTTGGATAACCGGAGCCGTCCAATTTTTCGTGGTGCCTGTAAGCAATGTCGGCAACTTGTTCGAGTCCGCGGCTCCACGGGATCATTTTGAGGATATCGAAAGTTTTGCTGACGTGGGCTTCAATCTCCATGCGTTCCATAACCGACAAATTACCTATAGTAATTGATAATCTGTCAGCTTCTTCCTCCGTGAGCGCTGTCACTACCTCTCCCGTATCGAACGGAACCCGAAGTGAGCGGAGGTCCTTGACCACCTCAGAGGACAACAATCTCGGAGCAGAAGGTTCATTAGCCTGGACCACCCGCTTCCATGCCGAATCAATTCGGGCAATCGCCGCTTCGTAGTTTCCACCCTCGACATGGCGGCGAAGCATCATCTGTGCTCGCATGAGCTTGAGCCGCATCGAGATGAGTGCGAGTTCATGAGGAAAGAGTTTCTTTTGTTTTCTAAGGATTTCTTCCTTCACGCCAATCTTGCCGATATCATGCAGCATCGCCGCGAATCGCAACTCACGCAATTGAGCGGGTGTGAAATACGTTTGACGGAGTGGGCCTTGATCGGTCCGATTGACGGCTTCAGCTAGTCCAACCGTATAGTTCGAAACGCGCATGCTGTGACCGCAAGTCACCGGATCTCGGGCTTCAATCGCAGTTACGCACGCATTGACAAAGCCTTCAATGAGCCGTTCCTGTTCCTCCAGCAAGAGACTGTTTTCAATCGCAAGGGCAGCCTGACCCGCGATGATCGAAAAAAGCCGTTCATCCTTTTCGTCGAAATTCGGTAACGGGGAAACGGCGTGCGGGTCAAACGGTGTACCGTCGCAGGGAAGTTTATTCAGGAGCTGTACAACGCCGACCAGATCGCCACGTGGCGTGATCAACGGGCCGGAAAATATGTTTCGCGTTTCATAGTTCAGAATGTCGGCGACCTGCCGTGAGACCTCGCCGGAAATCTGGCTCAGCAGAACCGGCTTTTTGTAAGCGGCGGTTCGGCCCACAACGCTTGAATCGTCGATTCTGAATTCGAGAGAACGCAGATGCTCCGGAACGCCGCGCAGATTGATACTGCGCGTGATCATGGTTTCGAATTTCAGAATCTGCTCACCGTCAGGATTCTTCCTGACGGTGTAGACAGAACCTCCATCGCATCCCACCAGATCCACAAACGATTCCAGCGTAGTGTCTAATATTTTCTGTAAGTTACCCAGAACTTCCCCTGCCATCCTAGTCACTTATCGGCAGGTTCGCCGCGATGGATAAGCGGAAATTTTACGAATTTCGCGAGCGGCTTTGGCGCAGATAGTGCGGGCTGTACTCCAGCCCGTAAGGCGTCATGATCTTGGCTGCGGCTTTCTGATGAAAGAACTCCTGCCGCGACGTCTGGATTGCCGCCAATTCCTCCTTCGTACAGTCCGCGACAGTGACCTCTTCACGAGGAACAAAGAACACCTGGCCGATCGGCATGTTGTGCGCGCCGTGTATTCCTTCTCCGGGCTGGAGTACATATCGGAACTCGGTCTCGTGTGGGTACCAATCCGTCTCGACTCGCACAACCAGCATCGGGGCAATAGGCCGCTCGATCATATTGAAAATAGGTGTATACACAGTATCCCAGCCGGCCGGTGTCTTAAAGTTCGTTGCGCCACGCAATGAGATTGCGCCGGGAGGCGTGCCCAAGTCCTCGGGCACAATGAATGCTCGCAGAATGCCGAGAGCGGTATCTCGAGAAATCGCTTGCTTATCGCTGACGAAGGAAACCTCTTCTTTCATCATTCCAATACTGCCTATTGGAAGTACGATCGAAACGGTGAAAATCGGCTCCCATTTCTCTCCGCCGGTATTTAAAAAATAGATGAGCTGATAGCGTCCCTCTCCCTGATATTCGATATGAAAAGATTCGTGAGGCTCGAGTGGTGGATAAACCAGGAAGCCCAGAGCGCTGCCGGCCTCCAACACCGGACAATGCCGCGCATGCTGCGGTAAGAGCGGACGTTGACCTTCACGGCGCGGTTTCAAGCCCAAACCGGGACGGCTTGAATTCGGGTAAAGACGCACTTCCATGGCGCGTATATTACCCCAGAGGTGATCAAATGCGCGGGATTTCCACGGATGCGTCAAAGCCGTCGGTCAACAGAAATGGCCACAAAAAGGCACAAACGACTCAAAAACTTTTTGTGAATTTTGTGCCTTTTGTGGCTATTCTCTTGTCGTGCATTCGAGATTTGACGGGTAGTGCCAAAAGTTCTATGAAAACAAGGTGAAGGGTCTTTGTGCCCCATGAATGGCTTGGCGCATGCCATGGATGGCAGACTGCGGTCAAGCTGGTTACAGCCTTGGCAGGAGGTGTGAAATGAAAAGGAAGATCCGTTGGACTTTTATATTTGCAGCGTTCCTGGTTCTGCTGGCGACCAATTCAGCGCTATATCCCAAACTGTCCGACGATCTGTCCGCGCCTCCCACCGATGGATGGCTGAAGAGCGGAGGGAATCTTTTCAACCAGAACTACTCGCCCCTGACGCAGATCAATCGCCAGAACGTTGCGGGTCTGAAAGCTGTGTGGCGGGCTCGCCTCGATGGTTCCGGTATAGCCACGAAGTACTCGGGCGAAGCGCAGCCCGTTGTTCACGACGGCGTCGTTTATATCGTCACTGGCGCCAATGACGTTTTTGCGATCAGCGTGAAGACGGGAAAGACGCTCTGGAAATATGAAGCCAAACTCGATGAAACCATCTCGACGGTCTGCTGCGGCTGGACCAGCCGCGGCCTGGGATTAGGTGAGGGAAAGATTTACGTCGGACAACTCGACGGCCGCCTGGTGGCGCTGGATGAGAAATCGGGAAAACCAGCGTGGTCCATTCAAGCCGAACGCTGGCAGGAAGGCTTCACGATTACAGCCGCACCGCTTTATTACGACGGAATGGTCATCGTCGGTTTCGCCGGTGGTGAAAACGGCATACGCGGGCGCGTCAAAGCTTACGACGCGAAAGACGGCCACGTGATGTGGACCTTCTATACGATTCCTGGTCCGGGCGAGATCGGCCATGAAACTTGGCCCCACGACAACGATGCCTGGAAGCACGGCGGCGCGACAATATGGCAAACACCGGCTGTGGATCCGGAATTGGGCCTGATCTATTTCACGACCGGCAATCCGGGGCCGGATTTCAACGGCCGGGTTCGCAGAGGCGATAATCTTTTCTCCGTTTCCATGCTGGCGATCGAAGCAAAGACGGGGAAGTACCGCTGGCATTTTCAACAGGTCCATCACGATATTTGGGATTACGACTCGCCCAATCCCGTCATCCTTTTTGATGTGAGGATTAACGGCCGCATCCGAAAGGCTGCCGCCGAGGCAAGTAAGACCGGCTGGGTTTACATCCTAGACCGCGTCACGGGAAAACCGCTAATCGGCATCGACGAGAAACCGGTACCGCAAGAACCGCGGCAGCTCACGTCGCCAATGCAGCCGTTTCCACGCGGAGACGCATTCGTGCCTCACCAGATCGATGTTGCCGTCGAGGATTTTCCACTCGTGAATCAGGGCCGCATCTTTACACCGTTCTGGGCGGACGGTGTCATCGCAAAGCCATCCCCTCGAGGAGGCGCGAATTGGCCACCGAGTTCCTATGATCCGGCAACGAACTATTTTTATGTGTGCGGCACGGATATGGTGAACTTGTTCAAGGGCGGAGAAGAGAATCAGGTTATTCCCGCCGAAGGACATGGAGGACGCTATTTAGGCGGCGCCTTTGGCGGCGCACCGATTCCGGGGACGGGAATCTTCGCTGCTTTGGATATGAAGACGAATCGGCTTGTGTGGCAACAAAGGTGGAAGGACAACTGTTATAGCGGATCTGTGACCACCGCTGGCGGACTCGTTTTCGTCGGGAGAAATGATGGCCGGCTCACAGCACTCGACTCATCCAACGGCAAACGTCTCTGGGAATTCCAAACCGGGGCGGGTGTGAATGCCCCGGCGAGTCTGTTCCAGTATGAAGGCGAGCAATACGTTGTGGCGTATTCGGCTGGAAACCTTTTCGCCGGCTCTCCGCGCGGAGATAGCGTCTGGTTGTTTTCTTTGAAAGGAACGTTAGACCAAGTCCGGTAAGCTCCCATTCCCCTCCTCGCAGAGGAGGGGCGGCGCGACAGCTTAAAAGAAGCTAGCGCGCCGGGCGCGAAGCGCGAGCCCGATAGGGCGAAGCCTCAATCAGTGGTCAGTTCGGCCGAAACCTTTCGCCGGTCTGACCACCCCGTCCGCTCCCCATTAAAGGAGGCTTCGCGATATTGTTGAGGTCGCGTCCACCCCTCCTCTGCGAGGAGGGGAATGGTCGCCGAAACTACCGCGTTTTGGGCGGCAGCGCGGGCGCGGGCCTGGCGAACTTCGCCGCATCGATGGGGACATTCGCCTGCACTTCCACTAGCTGTGTGGTCGATTGGCCGTCCGTCCACGTTGCTGTCCAACGGAATGGAACTTTGACTCCAGAGACTTCGCGATAGTCCGCATAATCGATTTGGGTGGGAACGCGTCCGATTGCCGTGTCGGCCAATCGCACGAGCCGCACCAGGAGTCCGGATTCGTCGAAATAGAAGTTCACCGGAGGCTGCCTCGGAATCGTACCCTGGAGAACTCGGACCTCCCGATCATCAATAGAGGTCGAAGTGACCCTCCATTGGCCGAATGCCTGTTTGATCTGTGCGGGGAATGAGACCATTGCCTCGATCTTCGCACCCTCCAGATTTCCTCCCGTCAGCGGCATCAACGGGAGTGGCTTATCCGGAGATGCGATCCAAGCAGAACGGCCGTCATAAACGCGGACACTATCTCCGAATGCGGCGTGAACAATCGTTGTGCGCTGGGCCGGCGCTTTGGCGAAAATTTCGATCGTGGCTTTCGCCTGATCGGTGTCGTATCCCGAATAAGTTCCCTTGGCGGTAAAACTCGTGAAATTCGCGAGCCGTTGGGCGCCGCCGAGCGCCTGGATGTATTTGTCGAAGACTTGATCGGGGGTAGGGCCTCCGGTTTTGGGAAAAATATCGATTTCGTTAGGGTCTTCCACGGGCGCGGAGTATTGCACAACCAAACTGGGTACCGGTTTGGGGCGCCTGTCCCCGTGGTGACATGTATAGCAAGTGACCGACCGCACCCCTTTGAAGTTTTGTTTATTGATGGCGTCCACCATCAGCAGCATTCTTCGGGCAGTTTGCTTGAGTGGGGTTTCCTTGGCGAAATTCTCCCAACTGTCCGTGCTGTCGGAAGTATGGCAATCGACGCAGTTCATGCCGGTGGCCGCGGCGAACATTCCCATCGTGTCCATGAACTCGTCGACGGGGATCCCTCTGATGATTTGGACGTTCTTAAACGCTTCCTCCGCAAGCTGCGGTCGTTCGGTTTGTCTTGTCTGGCCGTTCGCCATGGCGACAGCAAGAAGGCATACACCGAGGCTCGCGATAGCGCCGAGAATGGTTCGCTTCAATCCAGACCTCGTGTTGTCGGACCGGTCAACGGGTACTGTTGACGAAGCGGCCCTCCGCATTCGGGTCGCCAACGATGGCCTTGCCGTCCTTTGTAATCGAGTCGACAAGAGTGAAGGGAGCACTCTCCAAACCGGCCTTGCCCTTAATGACAATTTCGTCCCCGGATTTGAGAGTGGTTCTGCTCATACCTGCAGCCAGCATCGTTGCGGGGGAAGATAATTCCGCCAGCCAATGAACCACATTTCCTTTGTCGTCTTTTACATCAAACGCAATAAACACGTGAGGGTTTTTCCACTGCACCTCCGTAACAGTCCCTTTCACAGTGCTTATCTCGTTGCTATAACCTGCGCGGCCGTGGTGCGCCAAAGCGACGCTCCCGAGCAGAGCGAATGCAAGCACAAGAGCAAGTAATGAACCTGTCGATCTTCGCCAAATTTTCATCGGAGTACCTCCAGTCTATTAAATCCGAAAAACGAATCTTAGCCTACTTCTTCTTTGAACCGGAAATTGTCGAATAATCGTCGTTAAAGCTCGAGTAATCGGACGGCACGCAGAACTCTTCACCGATCTCAGCACCGGGAACCAGCTTCGTGACGGCCTTTTGGGTAGCCCATGGTTGCTTATAGGTCTTCGGATCGATAACCGTCACTTCCGACTCGAGCGTTGAATAGTCCACACGGCGATAGCGTTCGACGACGCGCATGTCGGGGCTGTGCGTCCAGCCTCCATCGGCAGGGCGGCTTGCGTCGAGCCACGATCTCTCATCATAGCCATTGGACTCGACTACGAAAATGTTGCCCTCCCAATGGCCGACATTCCAGCCTAACCAGCGTGGTTCGGGCGGGTCCTCGGGCAATTTCCTGCCGTCGGTCCAAATTGTGCGGAACGTGTGGGTCATTTCAAAGAACTGGATCACTCGATCCGGCAGGGTGATGAATTCAAATCCATAGTTGTATGTATACAATCGTGGCCAACCCATCGGATCGCAATTGATCTTGCTGCCTGGGCCGCGGCCGGACGTGTCTTTCGAGTAGGTCGGCGATCCATCAGGGGTTTTTTCGCCAAAGGTGGCCTCATGCTGCTGCTTTCCGAGAGGCGTAAATTCAGGAGGCTTGGAGAACGCACGGCCGATGCCGTCGTATCCCCACACTCCCGTCAGATCATGCGGGTCGAACGCGTGACCTGGCACCTTGTATTTGATCGTGTCCTGCCTTCGATCCTCATTATTCTGACATCGCGGACACGGCTTCCAGCCTGGCGGAAAGGGTATCGAAGCCTGACCTGACGCAGCCTGGGCGTTTGGTCCATTCTGGCCTTGCCCGCGCTGAGCAAACGCGTAACTTGACAAAGCCAAGACCGCCACCAAAGCAATGATGAAAATTATTCGATTCTTCATGTCGTGTCCGCCTTAATGATCAATT
Source organism: Acidobacteriota bacterium (assembly GCA_003223875.1). Classification (GTDB taxonomy): domain Bacteria; phylum Acidobacteriota; class Terriglobia; order 20CM-2-55-15; family 20CM-2-55-15; genus 20CM-2-55-15. The sequence continues at coordinate 40,128 of QHWY01000082.1, forward strand.
TTCGGCCAGGAGCAGGAATCTGACGCCGGATATCTACCGGAGCTGCATTTTTGCCAGCCCCTGCAGGGTTCCTGACCAGCGTGTTGAAACTTCCTTCTTCCGAAGGCACGCAATACACTTCCTCGAGCACAGTGACATTCTTCGGCAGTTGCAATTTGAAAGTTGTTTTTCACGTGTTGGGGTTACGATATGTCGATTCTTTCAAGGTGTCAAGGTGACCAGTCAGACGGAGAAACATCAATGAAAAAGAACGGAAGACGATTCTTACAGCGGAGATTTATCACGATTAACGGTTGCATTGTCGGGACTTCGGTCCTGTTATTTGGAGCGGTCTTTGGCCCCACCCACGTCAGCATCGCGCAGCAGCGGAATATCGGGCAGCGGCAGGCCTTTCTACAGGCGGAAGGCGAAAGAGACGTCACCATTACCGCAATCCCAGGCGTTATCGCGGCTGGCACGAAATGGAAAATTGCATGGCAGGGGGCAGATAATGCCGACGGCCTCGTCGGCACACCGGATGGTGGGTTGTTGTTCGCGCAGGAGCAGCCCAGCATTATTGGCAAGCTTGACAAGGACGATCACTATTCCGTCTTCATAAAAGACACGCACGGAGCAGGCGCTGTGACGATAGACAAACAAGGCCGTATCATCGCGGCGCAGCGAACCTGCACCGATCCCGGCAGACCAACGAATTTAGGGCCATGTACGGAGCCGCCGATGGTCAGTGTCCTTGCCCCAGAACGGAAAGTATTAGCGGACAAATTCGAAGGCAAACCGATCGAGCGGCTCAATGATGTCGTCGTTGACGGCAAAGGCAACGTTTATTTCAGCGCCGGCACCGCGTATTACATCAAGTCGAGCGGCGGGGAAGTCCGGAAGGTCGGTGACAATATCCGCTCCAATGGGATCATCGTGAGCCCGGATGATAAGACTCTTTACGTGACGAACAATACAGTGATTATGGCCTTCGATATCCAGCCAGACGGAACCGTCAACAACCGGAGAGAGTTCGTCAAACTCGAACGTGGAAACGGTGACGGCATGGCTGTGGACGCCGCCGGGCGTGTGTACATTTCAACCGGAGCCTCTGGCATTCAGATCTTTGCGCCAGACGGAAAGTACCTTGGAACGATTCCGCTGCCGCGCGACGTTGCAAGTATCGCGTTTTCCGGACCCGAAAAGAAGACCCTATACGCGCAAGGGCGAGGAGCATTGGGACCTGACGGAAAGGAATTCAAAACGCCCGAAGGAGTTCGGAACAACGCGAAGACGATATATAAGATTCCTATGCTCGCTCAGGGTTTCAAAAATCGCGCGAAATAGCGCATCAGCGTCGGTTCAGCCGTCGAAACGGTAGCCAAATCCGGGAACAGTAACAATGAGCCGGGGATCTTTCGGATTCTCTTCTATTTTGTGTCGCAAACGCAAGATGTGAACATCCACAGTCCGCGTTAACGGCGCGAATCGATATCCCCAAACGCGCTGCAGGAGCGCACTTCGCGAAATTGTTTTTCCGCGATTCTCGACAAAGTAGCGCAGAAGCCGGTTCTCGCGCTCGGAAAGCTGAATGACCGACGCATTCCTGATCAGCTCGGACCGGTGAAAGTCCACACGCACTCCGGCGAATTCATAAGATGTGAGCTCCGGTTCTCTCTTGCGAAAGGATCGCACCAGGAGCGCCTCAATCCGGGCCTGCAGCTCATCAAGATCGACAGGCTTTAGCAAATAGTCATCCCCGCCCGCCTTGAAAATAGCAACCCTGTGCTGGGCCTGATCCGGATCCGCAAGCACAATGAGGGGCGTTTCAACATTCCGCTGCCGGAGCTCGGCGCAAATCTCCAGCGCGCCGATTCGATTTTGAGAATGTTCGACGATGATGAGGTCAAAATTCTCCGCAAGTGCAGGATCAACGGCCATTTCGAAGTTTGAGATGGTAACGACGGTATAGCCCCGGTCGCGTAAACCGTCGATCATGCCCTTTATTGAAGAAGCGTCCGCTCTGATGACAAGCAAATGCTGATCCATCGGTTACTCTCCGGACGGATAGACGGAGAAAATGACGAAATGGCTGTTACATTTTTTAACGAGAGCATTGCTCGAGGTTGTGGTCTAAATGGGCTGAGACGGAAAGGTCAGGGAGGTTCCTATGAAGAAACGAGCGGTTTTCTTGGTGGCCGGATTGGCTACAGTATGGACAGTTTCCGGTTTTTCCCAGGTCCGTGCGGCGCAGAACCGGATTCCCCAATCGGTTGTCATCAATGGCCAGACGGTCAATGCAGCGCATGTCACCACGCCTGCCGGCCAATTGCAGAGCTTCACGTGCCCGGCGCCGCAGCATTATGTGACGTCCGATGGTGCGTCCCAGGGATGGGCGTGTTATGAAGAGACAACAGGCGTCTGGCTTCTGAATGCCCTCCCACCTGCGCCAGCTCAATCGGCTCCGGTCCCAGTCCCCAGTCCCCAGTCCCCAGCCGTGATTTACCAGCAGCCTCCACCGCCCGCGGTTGTTTATCAGACGCCAACCGTGATTTATCAACAAGCACCGCCGACCGTCGTCTATCAAGCGCCTCCGACGGTCATTTACACGGCCCCGGCTCCTCCGGTGGTTGTTGCGCCTGCATATCCTCCGTCGGTAGTTCTCGGAACAGCCGCAATCCGTGCTGCAGGGCAAATCGCATCAGCAGCCATTATTAACTCACACCATCATCAACGGGAGTATTACTACTACACGCACGACCGCGGCCGCCGTTGGTGAAGTGCGGATTCACTCCAGATTTTTAGAGGAGGTTCCATGCTGATCGCGAGTCTTACGGCGATTCTGTTGGCGGCCGGCGTTCCGGAAATGATCATCCCAGAAGGGACCATCCTTCCGGTCATTCTCAACGAAACGCTGAACACGGCCAAGGTTCAGGACAATGATCCTGTGCTGTTCTCGCTGGCGGACGACATACGCGCTACGGGTCACCGCGGTCCCGTTTTGATTCCGCGCGGATCGAACGTTGTGGGCCGCGTCCTGCGATCGCAGCGCGCCGGCCATTTCGTTGGTCGGTCACAAATGGATATCCGCATCGAAGAGATCATTACGCCTGCGGGAGACGTTTACGACGGTGTCTCGGCTAGAATCATCGACGTCGGCAAACGAAAAGGCGAAAAAGGCGAGGTGAAGGGAGATGGCGGAATTCAAGGCCCCGTTCATCGGACGAGGGATACCGTCCTATTGCTGTTTCCGCCCACGACGCTCGTGCAACTCCTGTCAATTCCCAAGCGCGGACCCGACGTGATGCTTCCGGTCGAGACGCGGCTGTACGTAAAGCTGATGACCCCGATTTACGTTGAAACCCGTCCGGCACTTTCGGCGGCGCAAGCACCGCTTCCGAGTCCTCAACCAATAACGCAACTGCTGTCCGCCGGAAATACTCTTGAATCATTGGTCGCTCCGGTCGCGCTTTACCCCGACGCGATCCTTCGCGACTTGTTGCCGGCATGTGCCTATCCGCTTGAGGTCATCCAGGCGAATCAGTGGGTCCACCAAATTCGTGATATAGCAGGCAGCCTCCCCCGAAGTGGGTACGACTATGGCTGGCATCCCAGCGTAAAGGCCCTTACCGCCTACCCGGACTTGCTCCAGCGTTTGGGAACGGACGTGAACTGGATGACGAGGGTGGGTTCCGCATTTGCCACGGATCCATCAGCAGTCATGAATGCCGTTGCGCGGCTGCGGACCCAGACAACCTCGTTACGCTAATGCCGAGGCGGCAATTAAGCGGCACCAAGCCTTTTCAAGGCACTTGCATTTGAAAATGCCGGGTTCAGTAAAGCTTAGCCAAAATGGTGCGCTGCAATCGCGACTGCTAATCTGAAAAAGCATTTGGCAGGGCGTGTCCGTGGAGAGTCCGGAATACTTGTGGCGGGCGGATTGCCTTCGAAAAGTCCCCGCCAGCGTTCGTTTCTTATCTGTTGAGCCCTTGCTGCAAGCCTTCCCGCGTCTTCCGTTGAACGCGATCGACTGAGTAATCGTCGGTGGAGAAAGCGGTCCCGGCCACCGTCCTATCTCGGCCGAGTGGATTCGAGGGATTCGCGACCAATGCGAACGCGAGCGCGTAGCCTTTTTTTTCAAGCAGTGGGGTGGCAGGACATCAAAGTCTGGCGGAAATATCTGGACGGCCGCAAGTGGCTCGAACCAATCCGGCGAGCCCAGATATATGCGTGGAGGTACTTCCCAAGCATGCAAGCATTTCCTTAGCCCATGGTCCCACCATGGATTGCTCGCTCACGATGTTCCTTCTATGCTCGTGTCTGTTGCCGTTCGGAGGGTTGGGATATTCGATGTCTACCAAAAAGCGACCGGACTTTTCGGCGAGACGGTCGATAAGGCGGCGGACTCAAATATCGCGCTGACGCGTTGGTATCGAAAACGACTGAAGCTTGACGTCGAAGCCGCTGGTGAACCGGCGATTGCCCATGGCCTGCAACCGGACCGCGAGCCGCTCGGCGTAGCAGTGCTTGTAGCCCGGACTTACCTTCGTGCAGCCAGTTACCGGATTCCACGTAGCATCGGTCCATTCGGTAGGTGAGTTATCCCCCAAAGCGTACACTCCTATCATCAAAACCATAACTTCAGTTTCGGACAGATGAGGTCTAAGGATGCGAAGTTTGCACCATATCCCTCTCTAGCATTATTTTCGACATTTAATAGTTAGTTATGCCGATTTTCGACCTGCTAAGCTGGATTTCGACCGACGAAGTTGCTATGCTTATTTTCGACATTAATGACATAAATATATAGATTTTCGACATCGATATGAAGTTTTCGACGCCATGAAGCTTGAGGTCGGGCACGCGCACACCTTTCAAGAAAATGTGATCCCCTCCGATGCCCGATTGGCTGGCTGGGCAGCGGTTGTCCAGGCCCTCTCGGTTAAAGCGCCTGTCCGCCAGCCGAGCTGCGTCTCCGAAAGACACCTTCACGGAAGCCGGAGAGAAGAGGACGCCTGGACCGTCTTTGACCGACGCTATTGGCCGGGAGACACTTTCCAGGACCACTTGGCCTTTGCTCTGCGACACGAACCGATCGACTTCCTCGTCTTAAAGCGGCTCTTTGATACTGTAGACCCGACCGTTATTGCGGCTTTCGTCGGGCAAACGCCGAGAGGCGTCATCCAGCGGCGCGCTTGGTTCTTTTACGAATTTCTTACTGGCCGGGTCCTCGATCTGCCGGATGCTGCTCTCTTCAATGCAGTTGACGCGCTTGACCCAAACCTGTACTTCACCGGCAAGCCGCGCCTTTCGAAACGTCATCGCGTTCGAGATAACCTTCTCGGCACCACCGCGTTTTGCCCCGTCATCCGGCAGACCGAAAGGCTTAAGGGATTTCTTCGGCAGGACCCACGCGCGAAAGCGACCGAGATTGTCGGACGCACGAGTGCGCACTTGGTCGCACGGGCCGCGAGCTTCATGCTCCTGGCCGATAGCCGCGCGAGTTTTGAAATCGAAGGCGAGCGCCCCCCGCGCAGCCGACTGGAACGATGGGGCCGCGCGGTGCTGCAGGCCGGGAGAAATCCCCTCACCTTGCGAGAGATCCTGCGACTTCATAGCGTCTTGATTGAAGACACGCGTTTCATCCACGCGGGGCTACGCGCGGACGGGGTGTTCCTTGGCGAGCGAAGCCACGAGGGCGATCCGCTACCAGAGTTCATCGGCGCGCGCGCGGATGACCTCGAAAGTCTGATGCAGGGAATGCTCGCAGCCAATGAGCGAATGCGTCAAAGCGATCTCGACCCGGTGCTTCAGGCGACGGCGACGGCTTTCGGTTTTGTGTACATTCACCCCTTTCAAGACGGCAACGGACGCCTGCACCGCTGCTTGATCCACCACGTACTGGCGGAGAGGAAATTCACACCTGCCGGCATGATCTTCCCTGTTTCCTCCGTGATGCTCGATCATATCGACGCCTATCGCGAAGCGCTGCGCGCGCATTCAGGCCCTTTAATGAACTTCATCGAGTGGCGACCGACACCGAACCGCAACGTCGAGGTGCTTAACGACACTGCCGACCTATATCGATACTTCGATTGCACGAGCACGGCGGAGTATCTCTACGGATGCGTTGAACGGACGATCGACCACGACTTGCCACGGGAGATTGATTACCTGAAACGTCACGATGACGCGATGCGCCGGATCATGGACGCGGTCGAAATGCCGGACCGTCTAGCAGAAAGCCTGATCCTGTTCATCCGCCAAAACGACGGCAAGCTTTCCAAGAGCCGACGAGAAGACGAATTCGAGAAACTTACCGATCCGGAAGTCGCGATCGTTGAAGCGATTGTACGCGAAGCCTTCGAGGACTACTCCGGGGCATGACCGCCTACGGTCATTTGCGCACACATAACCACTCTCCAAACGATTCCTCAAGTCATTGCAAATTGCTGTTAAGAGGTAATGCCGAGGGACGGAATTGAACCGCCGACGCCGGCCTTTTCAGGGCCGCGCTCTACCATCTGAGCTACCTCGGCACGACGAACCTTATTAAGTTAACGGAGGCAGGGTCTGGTCGTAAAGACCGAAGTTATGCTTTCGATATGCCGATCTCGCAGGGTTCGCCGTCGATGTCCCATTTTTCCCAGTGCTCGGCGCTATCGCGACCGGCGGTGACTTGCGTTGCGAGCGTCTCGGATTTGATGTAGTCGGAAAGGCGCTGGACGGCTTCCGCAACGCGCGATGGCGCTTCGAAATGAATTCGAATGCGGTCGGTCACTTCGAAGCCGGCATCCTTTCGCATATTCTGAACGCGGTTCACGAACTCGCGCGCCAGTCCTTCATTGATCAGTTCCGGTGTGAGCTTCGTATCGAGCGCCACGGTCAGGCCATCGCCGGACTCCACCAGCCAGCCTTCAATGCTCTGAGCGGCAATGGCCACGTCTTCGCGAGTTATGGTGATCGCAGACCCGTTGATTTCGGTTGCAAAAAATCCAGTCTGATCCAGTTGCACGACTTCCGCGGGCAACATTTCTTTAATTCGCTTGGCGACGGCGTTTACCATCTTTCCGAATTTCGGACCGATGATTTTGAAGTTTGCCGTCGCGGTTTTGCGCACAATCGGTGATGACTCATCGATAAACTCAATCGCCTTGACGTTGATCTCTTCGAGAATGACGTCATTCATTTGTTCGATCAGCAGACGCGTTTCTTCCGACGCCGGAATCGCGATGCGTAACAACGGCTGCCGTGTCTTCAAGCTCGTCTTTTGCCGCATCGAGCGCACCAAACCGACGATTCGCTGAACGACGTCCATACGGTGCTCGAGTTCCGGACGGATCAATTCTCTGCGGCTCTCCACCATTTTTGCCGTGTGGACCGATTCGAATCGCTCCCGCCGAGTCTCGCTCATCAGCGCTCGATAGATTTCATCGGGAACAAATGGAGCGATCGGCGCGGCCATCTTCGTAATCGCGACTAGACATTCGAAGAGCGTCTGGTATGCGGCCGTTTTGTCTCGTCCGGGCTCGCTCTTCCAAAACCGCCGCCGGTTGCGCCGGACGTACCAGTTCGAAAGCTGCTCGATCGTGAAATTACTCACCAGGCGAGCGGCGCGCGTGGGATCGTACGACTCCATCGCTTCGATATAGGAGCCGATCGTCGTATTGAGCAGCGAAAGAATCCAGCGGTCGATTTCGGGACGCTCGGATACCGCTACATCCGGTTCCTTATGCGTAAACCCGTCGATGTTCGCGTACAACGCGAAGAACGCATACGTATTGAGGAGCGTTCCGAAGAACTTCCGTTGAACTTCGGCAATTGCATCGACGTCGAACAGCTTCGGCTTCCATGTCGGGCTGCTCGCAATCAAGAACCAGCGGACACTGTCGGCACTGTGTTTATCGATGACTTCGAAAGGATCGACCGTGTTGCCGCGGCTCTTGGACATCTTCTGACCTGTCTTGTCCAGAACGAGATCGCTGCAGATGACGTTCTTGAAGCAGGGTCCCTTAAACAAAAATGAACTGATCGCGTGCAGCGTGTAAAACCAGCCACGGGTTTGGTCGATCGCCTCGGAAATGAAATCTGCTGGAAACGCGTGCTTAAACGTTTCCTGATTTTCAAACGGATAGTGCCATTGAGCGAATGGCATGGAACCGGAATCGAACCACACATCCGCCAATTCGGGAATCCGCCGCATCTCACCGCCGCACGAGCACTTAAGCGTTACTTCATCGATGTACGGCCGGTGAAGGTCCAACGGTTCCGGCAGCTTTGCGCCTTCGCGCCGCAGCTCCTCAACGCTGCCGACGGACCGCTTTGCTTCACACTGCTCGCACACCCAAATCGGCAGCGGTGTTCCCCAATAGCGATCGCGCGAAAGCGCCCAGTCCTTATTTTCTTCGAGCCAGTTTCCGAATCGTCCTTCGCCGGTCTCAGGCGGATACCAATGGATCTGTTTGTTGAACGCGATCATATCCTTCGCGTAATCGGTGGTCCGGATATACCAGGACTTGCGCGCGTAATAAAGCAGCGCCGTGTCGCATCGCCAGCAGTGCGGATAACTGTGCGTGTAGGTTTCCTTCTTGAACAGAAGACCGCGAGACTTCAAGTCGGCCATGATTTCGGGATCCGCATCCTTGAAGAATTTTCCGGCGTAAGGCGGGACTGCCTCAGTAAATTGTCCGCGGGCGTCAAGCGCCTGGATCATCGGCAGGTCGTACTTGAGCGAAGCCTGGTAATCGTCTTCGCCGTAGGCGGGCGCCATATGAACAATGCCGGATCCGTCGCTTGTCGTGACGAAATCGCCGCCGACGACATACCAGCCTTTCTTGTCCACCGGAATGAAGCTAAACCACCGTTCGTATTCCTTTCCGATGAGATCCCGGCCCGGCATGGTAACGACAACTTCTGCGCCTTCGGCTATGACCGAGAGACGCTCTTTGGCGAGAATCAGGAAGTCGTTTTTGAAGCGAACCTTCACGTACTCGACATTCGGATTGACAGCGAGCGCGACGTTGGAGATTAGCGTCCAGGGAGTTGTCGTCCAGACGAGGAAGTATGTATTCGCTTCGCCTTTGACTTTTGCCTTGATATAGACCGAAGGGTCCTGGACCTCACGATATCCGAGTGAAACTTCGTGCGAGGACAGCGGCGTCCCGCAACGTGGACAATAAAGCTGAACTTTGAAACCTTGATAGATCAGCCCCTCTTTGAAATAGCGGTCGAGTGCCCACCATACCGATTCGATGTACTCATTCTCACAGGTGATGTAGGGATGCTCCATGTCGATCCAATAGCCCATACGCCACGTGAGATCCTCCCACATGTCCTTGTACTCGAAGACGGACTTGCGGCATTCGGCATTGAATTTGGCGATACCGTATTTCTCGATCTCGCCTTTGTGCTTCAGGCCAAGCTTCTTTTCGACTTCAATTTCAACGGGTAAGCCGTGTGTATCCCATCCGGCTTTGCGATGGACCTGGTATCCGCGCATGGTTTGGTAACGACAAACGAGGTCCTTAATCGTTCGGGCGAAAACGTGATGGATTCCGGGTTTTCCGTTGGCGGTTGGCGGACCTTCATAGAAAGTGTAGTCGGCCGCATTGTGCCGGCCTTCCACGCTCTTTTCAAAGATCCGGTGGGTCTTCCAGTAAGCGAGAATCTCCTTTTCGAGATCCGGCAATCTCACTTTGTCGGATATCGTTTTGAACATCTAGGTAATTTAGCACGAACCAGCGCACTGTAGCGGCGGTCTATGACCGCCGGCAATCGACAACCTTCGACTGGCGGCGGTCATAGACCGCCGCTACAGTTACCGCCGTTTATGGCCGTTATCGGACGTAGCGGCGGCTGCTTGAGAAGCGGGGGCGGTAGGTATCGCCAGGCCCATGATTTCTCGCAGCGCGAGTTCAACGCGGCCGCGATAATCGGGATTGTCTTTCAGGAACTGGCGCGCGTTTTCACGGCCTTGACCGAGGCGTTCGCCCTGGAAAGAGAACCACGCGCCGCTCTTTTCGACGATGTTTTTGTCGACGGCAAGATCAAGCAGGTCGCCCTCGCGCGATATGCCTTCGCCGTACAGGATGTCGAATTCGGCTTCACGGAAAGGCGGCGCGACCTTGTTCTTAACGATTTTGACTTTGGTTCGGCTTCCGACAACGTCGTCGCCGTCCTTAATGGAAGCGATTCTCCGCACATCGGCGCGCACCGATGCGTAAAATTTCAGGGCGCGTCCGCCGGTGGTTGTTTCCGGGTTGCCGAACATGACGCCGATCTTTTCACGAATTTGATTGATGAAGATCAGGCACGTTTTCGATTTTGAAACGATGCCGGTGAGTTTGCGCAGCGCCTGTGACATCAACCGTGCTTGCAGACCCATCTGCGCGTCGCCCATCTCGCCTTCGAGTTCGGCGCGTGGAACGAGCGCGGCAACCGAATCGACGACAACGATGTCGATTGCGCCGCTGCGGATCAAGACTTCGGCAATTTCCAATGCCTGCTCGCCGCTATCCGGTTGCGAGACCAGCAGATTTTCCACGTCGACGCCGAGCTTACGCGCATAATTCGCGTCGAGCGCGTGCTCCGCGTCGACGAAAGCCGCCGTTCCGCCAAGTTTCTGCGCTTCGGCGATGACGTGGAGCGCCAAAGTTGTCTTGCCGCTGGATTCCGGCCCGAAGATTTCAATGACACGACCTCGTGGAAATCCGCCAACGCCGAGAGCCGCATCGAGAGAAAGCGATCCCGACGAGATGGCGTCCAGCGCAGCACTGCTATCGATGCCGCCGAGCCGCATGATGGACCCTTTGCCGAACTGTTTCTCGATTTGCGACACAGCCAGATCAAGAGCCCGACTTTTTTCGGTTCTTTCTTCCGCCATAAATGTCCTTTCATTTCCGGAAGCAATCAGAGCGACAACGTATTGGAAATTTCATCATCGAAATTTCTGAATTTCTCAATTTGAAATGCAGAAACTTCGAATCTGCAATTTCCAATACCGCCTCCCAATTACCTCCTGCTACGTCCGCTTCGAACCAGAAGAAGTTCGTCCCGGATGATTCTGTTGAGTTGGTCAGGGCCGGTCGCATCCCCGGAGAAGCTGCGCACGCGTTTGCGATAGCGGCTTTCGCGAGGATTCAGGGCTTGCGCCGTTTTAAAACATTCCTGGGCTTTTCGGAGCCAGTTCATCTCCAGGCACAACAGTCCGAGTTGGTAATGAGCCTCACCAAACTGCGGATCCAATTTCGTGGCCTGTCTCAGATGCTGGATGGCGCGCCTATGTTGTCCCGCGCCGTAGTAAACCGCGCCAATCAAAAAATGCACTGGCGCGCTGGGCTTCAGCTTGATTGCGGTATTGAGATGTTTGATGGCCTGCTGTCTCTGCCCGACCGCGGCGAGCAGCGAACCAAGCGATGCGTGGGCCGCAGATGAATCTTTCTTCAGGCCAACGGCCATTTCCAGTGTTGATCGAGCCTCCTCGAAATTTCCTTTTCGCTGCTGGACCAATCCCATCAGGAATATCGCTTCAAAGTGATCCGGATGCGCTTTCAAAACCTGCAGCAGACATTCTTTAGCTTTGCCGTATTCCTTTTCCTGAAAATAAACTTCAGCCAGCAGCAATCCCAGTTCGTGGTTGGCCGGGTCGTCTTTGAGAGCGGCCTTGAGAAAGTGCAAACTTTCTTTCGCGCGGTCCGCAAGGAAAAGGTCATAGGATTTTTCAATCCAGAGTTCGAACTGCTTCCGGTCCGAGCCTTTGTAGGAGTCGATGACGCGCTGCATCCGGGTGCCGAGACGATCGACTTCTTCGGTTTCGAGGATTCGCGAATCGATGCGCTTTTTCCAGTCAGCTTCGAGATTTTTAAGATCGATACCTGCCGTTTCCAGCGAATCCGTCAGCGTCTCGATCATGGTGTGATCGATGAAATTGCTGGCCGCTACGCGCTCAATCATTTCTACAAGCGCGTCGACCCGCTTGGTCAACATGCCTAGAGAGTTTTCGAGACCGCTGATTCTCTCCAGGACATGTTCTTCCATGAATGGTATTGGCGCATCCAGCGGCACCGCGCCCGAAGTCACAAGCAGCTTCGAGCCGCACTTCCAGCAGAATTCACGCTCCAGAGAGTTTCGCGACGTGCAGTTCTGACAATGAATCATAACGATAGCTTCCTGCTCTGACGGACAGAGCAGGTCCTTTTAATACCTATAAAATCCCCGGCCGGACTTTCTACCCAGATGTCCGGCATCCACCATTTTGCGGAGGAGGGGACAAGGCCGGTATTTCGAATCGCCCAGGCCCGAGTGCAAGACATCCATGATATCCAGACAGACATCCAGACCGATCAAATCCGCAAGTGCAAGGGGGCCCATGGGATGATTCATACCGAGCTTCATGATGGAATCGACGGCTTCCGCAGTGCCGACGCCTTCCATCACACAATAAACCGCTTCGTTGATCATCGGCATCAACACCCTGTTGGACACGAAACCCGGAAAGTCGTTAACTTCGACGGCCGTTTTTCCCAACGATTCCGCTAATTCTTTCGTCACCCGATACGTTTCATCCGATGTCGCGAGCCCTCGCACGACTTCCACCAGCGGCATAACAGGTACTGGATTCATAAAGTGCATCCCAATGACTTTATCCGGACGCTTGGTCTTCGACGCGATCTTCGTGATCGAAATCGAGGACGTATTCGAAGCCAGTATCACACTGGGACGGGCGATTCGGTCCATTCCTTCAAAAACCCCTGATTTCGTCTCAACGTCTTCGAGTACGGCTTCGATGACGAAATCGGCTTCCGAAAGCGCCGAATTTTGAGTTACCGCTGTAATGCGCGATAAGGCCGCATTTTTGTTGTCCGCTGTGATCTTGTTTTTCGCGACTTCCCGATCCAGATTCTTCGCGATTGTCGAAAGGGCACGATCGAGGAAACTTTGGGCAATATCGTGAAGAATGACCCTGAACCCGTACCGCACAGCGGTGTGAGCAATGCCATTGCCCATCGTGCCGGCGCCGATAACTCCGATGGTGGTGATGCCGGACATTTCAATTATCGTTCAACGGCAAGAGCCACTGCATTGCCGCCACCCAAACATAGCGATGCAATTCCGCGTTTCGCCTTGCGCCGCGTCATTTCGTAGAGCAGCGTGACCAGGATTCGCGCGCCACTGGCGCCGATCGGATGACCAAGCGCTACTGCGCCGCCGTTCACGTTTACTTTTTCAGGATTCAGTTCGAGCTGTTCCATAACGGCAACAGCTTGAACGGAGAAAGCCTCGTTGAGCTCGATAAGATCTACGGCGGCGAGATTCCATCCAATCTTGGTCACCAGTTTACGAACCGCTTTGACTGGAGCCATCATGACAAGCGCCGGCTCAATTCCACTCACGGCCTGGCCGACGATTCGCGCCATTGGTTTTTTGCCGAGGGTTGCCGCGCGTTCGGCTGAAGTGACAACGACGGCCGCGGCGCCGTCGTTCACCCCGGGGGCATTGCCTGCGGTAACAGTCCCATCTTTTTTGAAGGCGGGTTTCAATGCGCGCAATGCTTCGATTGTGGCATCCGGGCGTGGAGCCTCATCGGTATCGAAGAGCACGGGATCCCCTTTGCGCTGGGGAATGGGCACGGCAATGATTTCGTCACGGAACTTGCCCGCGCGAATTGCCGCGACAACCTTGCGATGGCTATTCAAGGCGTATTCATCTTGACGTTCGCGGCTCACGTGGTAGCGTTCCGCGACGATCTCACCGGTATTCCCCATATGAAAGTTTTCATACGCGTCCCAGAGGCCGTCATGAATCATTGAATCGACGATGGTGTTGTGACCGAGCCGATAACCGTCGCGTGCACCGGGCAGCAGGTACGGCGCGTTGGTCATGCTTTCCATCCCACCGGCAACAACGATTTCAGAATCGCCGGTTTGAATGCCTTGAGCCGCGAGCCCGACAGCTTTCAATCCGGAGCCGCAAACCTTGTTTATGGTCATCGCGGCAACATCCGGAAGAAGGCCACCGCGGAGCGCGGCCTGGCGCGCAGGATTTTGGCCCAAGCCTGCCGAGACCACGTTTCCCAGGATCACTTCGTCAACCTGCTCTGGGGCCAGACCTGCGCGTTCAACAGCCGCTTTCACGACAATTGCGCCAAGCTGCGTCGCGCTCATCGTTTTCAAGGCGCCCTGGAATTTTCCAATAGGCGTCCGGACAGCGCTGATGATGACGGGGTCTTTCATGGTCGGCCTCCTAGCTCAAAATATCACATCGGAAGCCGCGAAGCGGCGTTATAGCGGTAGCCCAGGGCGTCACGCCCTCGGGCAGCATCTTGCCCCTGACTCCTAGCCCTGGGCTCGCGTCCTGAGTAGGCTCTCGACGCCGCTTCGCGGCTTATCTGAGATTGAAATTGACTTCGATGTTGAGGGACACGTCCACGGGCACGCCATTGCGCATCCCAGGCCGGAAGCGCCACTGCTTGAGGGCTTGAATGGCATTTTCGTCGAGACCGAACCCGAGGCTGCGCACGATGCGCTGGATATCGACCGTGCCGTCTCTGCGAACAATGGCCTCAAGAACAACGGTGCCTTGATAGCGGGCTTTGCGTGCCTCTTCGGAATATTGCGGCTCAACGCGTTGCAACACGGTCGGCGGAGTAACGCCGCCGCCAACGTGGAACACGCCGCCGCCTGCGCCGCCGCCCTCACCCGGGCCGACGCCAGGTCCTTTGCCTTCTCCAACACCTCGGCCCTGGCCGCTTCCAATGCCGCCCCCGACGCCCGGTCCCGCAGAAGGCGGTCCGGGAACGCCGTTCGGATCTCCGAGGTTCAGCAAATTAATGCGAGACAGTTGCGCCAATTGCGGAGCAACTACAGTGGGTTCGACGATCAATGTGGGATCGGGATTCTTCGGCGGTTCCGGATCCGGAGGAGTAAGCTGCTTTTCGGCAGGCCGCGGCAATTTTCCCAGCGAAGGTGGTGTCAACGTTTTCTTGCCACCGCCGCCGCCGCCACCGGATTTGTCATTGTCCGCGACCGGCAAGATGAGGTTGATCGGTCTGTAAACCATGACCGCGGTTTCAGTCAGCTTCGGAGTCTTCGGGAACGACGTGGCCCATGGAACCAATGCCAACGATACGACCAACACATGAACGAAAACGGAGATGAGTTTGGGCAAACCATCGTCAGGCTTCGACCAAATCTCTTCGACTTCCACCGGCGCCACGCTACTTTCGATCTTCCGCGGATGCAGGTAATCGTGAATGGCCTCGCGCAGATCGGTGAACAGGGACATCACCGGCGAGGGCATCTCAACCAGCTTATCTAATGCGCTCAGATCGCGTTCCGCTGTGATTTCGACCTGGGGACGAGGATGCTTGCGCTCCTGGCGTAACTCCCGTATTTGGGTGAGTAGCGAATCGAACCAAGACGGGGAGTCGGAAATAGTGGTTCCGGTCTTCAGGATATCGTCCGCCGGATCGTTAGTTGGGTTGGATTTCATGGCCTCGTTTGACTAAACCTCGGTGGAAAACGCATATCGAGAATACCATACGTGCGCCGCTGTGGCCAGTCCCGCTGGATACGTTGATATAATCCTCGAAAGCATGCCTTTCAGACTCCAAGGACGGCTACCGTACATTGTTGTGGCCGCCGCGACGCTGGCGCTCGACCGCTGGACCAAGACGCTGATCCAAAAGCATTTCGATCTCAACGAGTCGATCTCAGTCATAGACGGATTCTTCAACATAACGTATGTGCGAAATACCGGGGTGGCGTTCGGAATTTTCGATCCGCTGAGTTTGCCCGCTAAATCCGTTTTGTTGTCCGTCTTCACTGCTTTTGCTGCCGTTGTCGTCATTACCTATAGCGTTCGAAGCTCTCTTCGAAATCGCCTTCTGCAATTTGCCCTCGCTCTGGTCCTCGGGGGGGCTTTGGGCAATTTATATGACCGGTTGGCCTACGGGTACGTCGTTGATTTTCTTGAGTTCTATATCGGGACATATCACTGGCCTTCTTTCAATGTTGCCGATTCTGCTATTTCGATCGGGGTGGTCCTGTTGGCTTTAGAGATTTTACGAAATGAAGCTCCAAGCCAGACCTGACGATCGAGGCCTTCGTCTCGACGTCTTTCTCGCGCGCCACGTCGAAACCCTTACCCGGTCCCAGATCCAGCTCTTGAACCGGTCAGGGGCAATTCGCATCGACGGACGCCAAGATAAGGCGGGCTACCGCATTCGAGGCGGCGAAACCGTTGAACTCGAATTCCACGTGCTCGAACCCGCGCCAATCTCAGCTGAGCAAATTCCGCTCCAAATCTACTTCGAAGATCAAAATTTGGCAGTCATCGAAAAGCCGGCAGGCGTCGTCGTACATCCTGGGTCCGGCATTCGTAATGGAACAATTGCAAACGCGTTGCTCTTTCACTTTAAGAATCTATCGGATGTCGGCGGAGAAAGCCGGCCCGGCATCGTCCACCGGCTCGACAAAAAGACGTCGGGTCTTCTGATCGTGGCAAAAAATAATATCGCTCACGCCCGGCTCAGTGCCGCGTTCCAAGGCCGGGAAGTTCAAAAAACTTACTTGGCCTTAGTCCACGGTAGGCCCGCGCGCGACGTGGCGGCCATCGACTTGGCGGTGGGGCGCCACCCGAGAATTCGGACGAAGATGGCTGCCGGCCAGTTGCGAGGACGAGCAGCGTTTACGGAGTACAAGGTTTTGGAATACTTTCGCGGTTTTTCTCTGCTCGAGGTGAAGATCAAGACGGGCCGCACCCATCAGATTCGAGTCCATTTGAGTGCTATCGGAAATCCGGTCGCCGGCGACGATGTTTACGGAGAGCGCACATACAAGCAATTCGTCAGGAAATTCGGCCCATTCGATCGGTATTTCTTGCATGCTGCTGGTCTGCGTTTTAATCATCCGAGTACCAAACAACCGATGGCATTTCAGTCACCCCTACCCCCAGAATTGCAGAAATTGCTAGAGAGCATAAAATCATAAGATTGGCAGGCAGACGGGCGATCGCGGCGGATTCGCCGAGGAAAGTCCGAACTCCACAGGGCAGCGTGCCTCGTAGCTCGAGGGCCCGTAAGGGACGGAAAGTGCCACAGAAAACATACCGCCGCTATCAACGGTAAGGGTGAAAAGGTGCGGTAAGAGCGCACCAGCGGTCCGGTAACGGATCGGCTTGGCAAACCCCACGCGGAGCAAGGCCAAATAGGGAAACGCGGCGCGTTTTCGCGCGCCAGCGGCGGCCCGTCGTAGTTTCCGGGTAGGCTGCTCGAGCCTTTGGGAAACCTCAGGCCTAGACGAATGATCGCTACTCAGCCAATCTTTGGCTGAGGACAGAATTCGGCTTACAGTCTGCCTGCCTTGTGTTTCTGTAGCGGCGGTCTATGACCGCCGGCGATACAAAATTAAGGATAGCCGGCGGTCACAGACCGCCGCTACAGTTACAAGGCAACTAAGGTGCTCTGATCTCGTCGGAGGTTGCGCGATGGCCGTGTATGTCGTAACGGGAGGTGGGGGGTTCATTGGATCTCATATCGTTGAAGAACTGCTTCGCCGGAGTGAAACCGTCAAAGTGATCGATAACTTCTCGACGGGCAAGCGCGAAAACGTGGAACCCTTCAAGAATCGCGCCGAGATCATTGATGCTGATATTGCCGAAGCGAAAAACCTCGCGCGATTTCTCAAAGGAGCCGACTACGTTATCCACCAAGCAGCAATACCGTCTGTTCCGAAATCGGTTCTTGATCCCGTCAAATCGCATCACGCCAACGTCAACGGCACACTGAACTTACTGAATGCAAGCCGCGAGGCGGGCCTGAAACGGGTTGTTTACGCCTCTTCGTCTTCTTTATATGGCGACAGTCCAACACTGCCCAAACATGAAGGCATGATGCCCAATCCTTTGTCGCCCTATGGTGCGCAGAAACTTTTCGCGGAAATTTATTGCCAGGTGTTCACTCGCGTGTATGGGTTGGAGACGGTGTCGCTGCGCTATTTCAATGTCTTCGGCCCACGGCAGGATGCCACTTCGCAATACAGCGGCGTGCTGGCATTATTCATTCCCGCGGTGCTCGAAGACAGGCGTCCAACAATCTACGGCGATGGTCTCCAGTCGCGGGACTTCACTTACGTCCAGAACGTCGTCGAAGCGAATCTTCTTGCGTGCACCGTCCCCGGGGTGGCGGGTCAAGTCTTTAACGTCGCGTGCGGCGACCGGATTACCGTGAATTCGATGCTTCAGCAGATCAATGAAATCTTGGGTAAAGATGTATCGCCGATTTATGCCGATCCGCGTCTGGGCGACATCAAGCACTCACAAGCCGATATTACGCGCGCGAAGGAACATCTCGGCTATCAACCCAGGGTCAGTTTTGAGGAAGGTCTCCGGAATACCATCGAGTGGTACCGGAAGAATCTTTTGGGATCCCCCCGGCCGACTAGGTAGTTTCTGTCTCGAAACTCATGATTTGTCCGCTGTAGCGGCGCTCGAAGGCAGTTTCGAGACAGAAACTAGCTAGTGTCGTGTCCCGTAATTAACTTGACACTGTAGCGGCGGTCTATGACCGCCGACTATCTCGCAAACTGCTGTATTGTCGGCGCTCACAGAGCGCCGCTACAGTGAAGAGATCTGTCAAGTCATTTACGGGACACTACACTAGTCTACGTTTCGCTACCGCGTCTCCGGGCGATAACCGTGCGTGGAAGTCCTTGAAGATCGGTTTTCACCGGCAATTTTTCCCAACGCGCATTGAACAATTCCAAGACGCGCTCATCCATGCCTATGCCGATCTCCATCAAAAGATAGCCGCCGGCAGAGAGAACTCGCTCAGCTCCTGCGACCAAACGCCGATATACCTCGAGTTCATCATCAGGAGAAAATAGCGCGACGTGCGGTTCGTATTCACGAACTTCGCGTTGCAGCCGATGGATGTCACCACGCCCCACGTATGGCGGGTTGCTGACAATGAATTCGAACTGACTGACCGTGGCATCCACGACATCCATGCACATGAAACTTACGGATGCTCCCAGCGCAGAGGCATTTATGCGCGCGACCTGAAGCGCTGCCTCGGAAATGTCGCCCGCGAAGACCTCGGCCCCTGGAATTTCCAGTGCCAGTGTGACTGCAATACATCCCGATCCTGTGCCGACGTCCAAAATGCGCGGATGGGAAGCCTGGCCGGCGGCCTTGTGGATTTGGAGGACGGCTTCGACGATGTGCTCGGTCTCGGGCCGCGGAATCAGGACAGCGGGTGAGACTAGAAAGTAACGCCCATAGAATTCCTGCCGGCCGACGATGTATTGAAGGGGAACGCCATGGATCCGGTCATACACGGCTTCTTCGAGCGCCTGAATTTCCAAATCGGCAAGGACGCGTTCATCGTGAGTGTAGAGATATTCCCGCTCGACGGAGAGGCAGTGCGCTAAAAGCAATTCGGCAGAAAGGCGGGCATTCGAAACGTGGTGCACTTCAAGCCGCTCCGCGGCCGATCGAATGGCTTCGCGAATGGTCACGCGGCGGCGGGATCTTCGGGGGGATTTTTCAGGCGCTCCGCCTGGAAATGCGCGGTGAGTGCATCGATGATTTCGGATATATCGCCATCCATGATGTAATCCAGGCGATGAAGCGTCAGCCCAATGCGATGATCGGTCACACGATTTTGAGGGTAGTTATACGTCCGGATCTTTTCACTGCGTTCGCCGGTGCCGACCATCGATCGGCGCTCATCCGCGACAGCCTTCTGCTGCTTCTCCATTTCGATCTCGTACAACCGTGAGCGAAGAACCCGAAGGGCTTTGGCTTTGTTTTTGATCTGCGATTTCTCATCCTGACACGACACCACAAGCCCGGTCGGAATATGCGTAACACGAACCGCGGAATACGTGGTGTTTACCGATTGGCCGCCCGGCCCGGACGAACAGAACGTGTCGATCCGAAGATCCTTTTCGTTGATCTCGACTTCCACTTCCTGCGCTTCCGGCAGAACAGCAACCGTGATCGTCGAGGTGTGAATGCGCCCACTGGCTTCGGTGGCGGGAACTCGCTGCACGCGGTGAACGCCGCTTTCGAACTTCAGCTTGCTGTAGGCGCCGCGGCCTTCGATCAGAGCAATAACTTCCTTGAAACCGCCAATGCCCGTGGGATTGGAAGAAAGAATTTCTACACGCCAACGTTGAGCCTCCGCATACCGGCAGTACATTCTGAACACGTTCGCCACAAACAGAGCGGCTTCGTCGCCGCCTGTGCCCGCGCGAATTTCGAGAATGACGTTTCGCTCGTCATTGGGGTCTTTCGGCAGAAGCAGGAGCTTGAGATCGGCCTCGCATCGGGAAAGCCGTTCTTCGAGAGCGACAAGTTCCTCATGAGCCATCGTCTTCAAGTCCGGATCGGTTTCATCGCGAACCATGGCTTCGGTTTCGCCGATTCCGCGTCTCAGATCGCTATACTCGCGGAACTTCGACACGATTTCGCCCAGTTCGCTGTGCGTGCGGGCCGTTTTTTGGTACTTCTTGCTGTCGGAAACGATTTCCGGACTGGCCAGTTGCCGATTGAGTTCTTCGTAACGAGTTTCGGTCGAGCGAAGTCGATCGATGAGGACGTCCGGGAGAGCCACTATTACACCGTCAGTGCTTCTTCGAGCGCGCGAATGGCAATCTCGAGCTGCGTCTCGTCAGGCTCCTTTGTCGTGATCTTTTGAAGCAGCAGACCGGGAAAGGTGACTAAGCGAAGCAGACTCTTCGGATGTTTCGCGGAATAGCGGATGATTTCGTACGAGATTCCGGCGATCAGAGGAAGCAGCGCGATGCGCGACAAAAGTTTCCCGGCGAACGAGTCGAAGTGCGCGAGCGAGAAGACCAGAATACTCACGATCATCACCACCAGCATAAAACTGGTCCCGCAGCGCGGATGCAGCGTCGAAAATTTCTTCGCGTTTGCGACTTTCAAATCTTCGCGGGCTTCGAAGTTGTACACGGTCTTGTGTTCTGCGCCGTGGTATTGGAAGACGCGGTTCATGTCTTTCATCCACGACACCATGTACAAAAACCCGACAAAAACGAGAACTCGGAAAATTCCGTCAATGCCGTTGAAGAGAATCGAACTCTTGAACCCGATCTCGGTCTGAAGCACGCGCGTGATGAAGAGCGGCAACGCCACAAAGAGCAAGACATTGATACCCAGCGCCAAGACAAGATTACCTGCGATCAGCCAGGAGGAAACCTGACTTGGATCTTTTTTGACGTCCTTGGCCTCGCTCTGTCTTTTTGCATCTTCCCCGGCAAGAGCTTCTTCGGCTGAAAAGCGAAGAGCGCGGATACCGAGAACGAGTGCTTGCGCGAGAACACCAACGCCGCGCACGAGCGGCAGCTTAAAGAATTTGAATTTTTCGCCAAGGCTGAGCAGGGCGTCTTTCAGGATACGGACGGTTCCGTCCTGCCGGCGGACAGCGACCGAGTAGCCTTTGGGAGAGCGCATCATGACGCCTTCGATGACAGCCTGGCCTCCCACGAGAATTTCATCGTCGCTCGAACTGAGGGCCCACGATGTAGCGGTAAAGAGGAGATGTTTTGTATGTTTCAGAGTCAATGCGCTATGCCTCAAGAAGTCTTCTTGTATTTTCTTTGGAATCGTTCTACACGGCCGGCGGTATCGACGAGTTTTTGTTTGCCGGTAAAGAAAGGATGACATTTTGAACAGATTTCCAGGTGGATCTCCGCCTTCGTTGAGCGCGTTCGGAACGTCTCGCCGCAAGCGCATCGGACGATCGTCTCGACGTAGTTCGGATGTATGTTTGCCTTCATCAAGCCTCCAAAGAACCATTATTATACCTTTTCCCGTTTGATTTCGCCTAGGTCATTGACTATAGTACTTCGGTCCATCAAAGCCGCTACCCGGTAAGGACATCGTGTGCTCTCAGACATCCCTCCGATGTGCTCTCGATATCTCACCGTCAGTTCCCGGTCGAGCGGTTGCAATGGATCAGAAAATTGGTTACCGTACCTAGCTTGCAATTAGTCCCAGGAGGAAACAATAACAATGGTTAACGAACCCGGAAAATTGGCCGGAGCACATCGCGCCCGCGAGAAGGAGAGGGTCGCCGGTCAATTTGCAGTTCCACAACGAGAGGAGGAAGAAAACTACGAAAAGCTTCTAGACCAGTATGGCGCCCGCAAATTCGCGGAAGGCGAAGTAATGAAGGGCATGGTTCTGAAGATCACGGATACCGATGTGATCGTCGATATCGGATATAAATCCGAAGGTGTCATTCCGGTTACGCAATTCATCGATCCGAATGGGCAACTGACGATAAAGGTCGGCGACGTCATCGATGTGCTGCTCGAAGATACCGAAGATATGGAAGGGCACATTGTGCTCTCCAAAGAAAAAGCCGAAAAGGTGAAGGTTTGGGAAGAAGTCGAAAGGGCATATAACGAAAACAGCATCATTCGCGGCCGTGTCGTGGAGCGCATCAAAGGAGGATTATCCGTCGACATCGGGATTCGTGCCTTTCTTCCCGGTTCACAGATCGACGTGCGGCCCGTCAAGAATCTCGACGCTTTCAGGGGCAAGGAGATTGAATGCCGCGTCATCAAACTGAACCGCAAGCGGGGCAATATTGTGCTCTCGCGAAAACTCGTGCTGGAGAACGAGCAGGCGCGAAAAAAAGCCTTCACATTAGAAGTTCTCAAAGAAGATGCCGAAGTGCGGGGCATCGTGAAAAACATTACGGATTACGGCGTATTCGTCGATTTGGGCGGCATCGATGGGCTGCTTCATGTGACGGACCTCTCGTGGGGCCGCGTTAATCATCCTTCCGAAATGTTCAATGTCGGTGATGAGATCACCGTAAAGATCCTCAAATACGATCGCGAAAAGGAACGAGTATCCCTGGGCTACAAGCAACTCACTCCGGATCCCTGGACGCTTGTCCGCCAAGTGTACCCGGTGGGTGCCCGAGTTACGGGAAAAGTCGTGAACCTGACCGACTACGGCGCCTTTGTGGAACTGGAGCCCGGCGTCGAAGGACTGATTCACGTTTCCGAAATGTCGTGGAGTAAACGCGTGAAGCATCCCTCCAAGCTGCTTCAGATCGGGCAAGACGTCGAAGCCGTCATCCTCGATGTGGATCTGGAGAACCGCCGGATCTCTTTGGGACTCAAACAAACCGAGCCTGACCCGTGGAGCACACTGGCGGAACGCTACGCGATCGGGTCTGTGATCAGCGGCCGTGTTCGCAATCTGACCGACTTCGGCGCTTTCATTGAAGTCGAAGAGGGGATTGACGGGCTTGTTCACGTTTCCGATATTTCTCCGCGGCGAATCAAGCATCCTTCCGAGGTATTGAAAAAAGGAGAACGCGTTGAGGCGGTGATCCTCAATATCGATACGGACAATCATCGATTGTCCCTTGGGATTAAGCAGCTACAGCCAGATGTGTGGGAACAGTTCTTCACCAATCATGTTGTCGGCGATCTGGTTCGCGGCCGCATCGTTCGCCACGCTCCGTTTGGGGTTTTCGTCGAGTTGGATGAGGGCCTGGAAGGTCTGTGTCATGTGTCGGAGCTCGACGAAGCCGACCGTCAAAATGTCGAACAGCGTTTCAAATTGGGCGACGAAGCCGAGTTCAAGATCATCAAGATGAGCCCGAATGAACATAAAATCGGGCTGAGTCATAAAGCCATTGCCGAGGAGGCGGAACGCCGCGAATACGATTCCTATCGCGACGGCGCCGACGGCACGGCGACTCTGGCGGATTTGTTCCACGCGAAAGATAACAGCTAGGCTCGATCCATTTAAAATGCGACATCGCATGTTCATATGGCTCCTCCTTGGTGGAGGAGCCTTCGTCCTTTTGGCAGTCGCTTTGGTCGCGGTGATGCTGACGTTCAGCGGCGACGATGGAACGGATCTCGCGTTTTCCGACAGGATTCAGGTCGTCGACTTGGACGGCGAGTTGGTGGAATCGCGTCCGATCCTGGATCAATTGAAACGCTACGAAGATTCCAATTCCGTCAAAGCGATTCTGTTGAATATCGATTCGCCCGGCGGCGGGGTCGCCGTGTCCCAAGAGATC
Source organism: Acidobacteriota bacterium (assembly GCA_003223875.1). GTDB lineage: Bacteria > Acidobacteriota > Terriglobia > 20CM-2-55-15 > 20CM-2-55-15 > 20CM-2-55-15. The sequence goes on from QHWY01000082.1 coordinate 64,177, forward strand.
TATACCGAGATCAAGCGGCTGCGGGACAAAAAAGACAAAGTCGTCATCGCTTACCTTTCTTCCACCGGCGCTTCCGGCGCATACTACGTCGCCTGCGCGGCCAACAAAATTGTCGCAAATCCTGGAACTATTGTAGGAAGCATCGGAGTAATTGCAGAATGGGTCAACTATGCTGATTTGATGCAATGGGCGAAGCTGAAAGACATTGTTTTCAAGACCGGCGAATTCAAGGACACGGGTTCACCGTCGCGGGCGTTGACGGAAAACGAGAAAAAGTATTTTCAAGGCCTGATCGATGATATGTACGTACAATTTGTCGAGGCTGTCGCCTCCGGCAGGAAGTTGGATTTACCGGAAGTGCGTTCTCTCGCCGATGGCCGTGTGTTCACCGGAAGGGACGCGAAAGCGCGGAAATTAATCGACGAGATCGGCAATTTCCAGGATGCCGTGGATCTCACTGCCAAGCTCGCGGGGATTTCCGGCAAGCCGCGTTTGATTCGCCTGAGCCGCCGGCGCGTTACTTTATTGGATGTGTTGACAACGGACCTGTCGCGATTTGTGCCGTTCAATGGACAAAGCATGAAGTCGCAGATCAAATTTCAATACATTTGGAAATGAATCTGGCGTGGGGCTCCACGCTAAGTAGAACGGGAGAGAATCAATCATGACCAAAGCAGACCTGGTGGAAGAAGTTTCCCGGGTTACCGAGCTCACTCGAAAAGATTCAGAGGTCATTGTTGACACTTTGTTCGAGAGCGTGATTAAAGCATTGAAGAACGGCGACAAGCTTGAAGTTCGCGGCTTCGGGAGTTTTCGTGTCCGGCAGCGAAACGCGCGCGTCGGGCGCAACCCCAAAACCGGCGAAAAGGTCGAGGTGCCCGCAAAGCGCGTCCCTTACTTCAAACCAAGCAAGGAACTGAAGGACCTTATCAACGACGGCACGGCCGCGTCCTCGTCATCGCCGCCGCCGTCCGGCCCCGCAGGTCCAACTACTCCGTAATATGGATTTCATCTGGAGTCCCTGGCGCTACGATTACCTGGCGTCAGCGGGCAAGGAACCTCCTTCGTGTGTCTTCTGTGTCGGAGAAGATCGAAGCCGCGACGCCGACAGACTCGTCGTGTTTCGCGGCGCACACAATTTCATTATCCTGAACCTGTTTCCATACACGTCGGGCCATACGATGGTAGCACCGTATGAGCATCTTGAAAGCATCACCGCGGCGACGCCCGAACAGTTGTCCGAGATGATGCAGCTCGCGCAAGGCATCATCCGAGCGCTCCGAAAGCTTTATAAGCCGGACGGTTTTAATATCGGAATGAATCTCGGTCACGCGGCCGGCGCGGGCATTCGCGAGCATTTTCATCTGCATGTGGTGCCCCGCTGGTTCGGCGATTCGAATTTCGTGAGTATCACGGGCGAAACACGCGTTCTCCCCGAGGAATTACCTACTACGTATGAGCGAATGAAGGCCGCTTTGGCGAGTTGAGCCTACGCATTCTCTGCTCGCAGAGGAGGGCGCGAAGCGCGAGCCCGGTAGGGCGAAGCCTTAAGTGGATGCGCCGAGCGGAGCGACGGCGAAGACGGGGTGGCGCGAAGCGCGACCCCGATAGGGCGAAGCCTCGATAGAAGACCGGCGAAACGTTTCGGCCGGACTGACCACCCCGGCGCGGCTTTTTCTGAGGCTTCGCCCTATCGGGCTCGCGCTTCGCGCCACCCCTCCTCTGCGAGGAGGGGAATTTAAGAGCGTTGTAATTCCTTGACCATCAAGTACGCATCGTTGCCATTTGCATAATAATTCGGAAGCTTCCGGACCAGGGTGAAACCGTGCTTGTTATAGAACCGGACTGCATTGCGGTTGCTGACATCCACCTGCAGATCGTAGATTTCGATTCCGTAGTCGCGAAGCATGTCTTCGGCGCGTTTCAATAACATCGTGCCGTATCCGCTGCGCCGGTGATTTTCGCGAACGTCCAGGGTGATGATCGTCGCGGTTCGCCGGTTTCGGCGTACCTCCATGATCAGGAACGCGATGATCTGGCCGCTCTCCTCCGCAACCAGCGTCTCGGCTCCCTCACGATTCATGAAATAGGCGAGTTCATTCGCGTCGTAAGCAACGCCACCGGGAAAACTGGCTTCGTCGATTTCGAGTAAAGTCTCGAAATCTTCACGAACTGCGTGCCGGATTAGCGCTTTCGCCATTGAACGAACAGGGTTATTGTCATTATCATAACAGCCATGCCGCGCTGCCTCCACATCTTCGACTCCGGCTTTCAGTGTATTGGCGAAGCACTCGACCCGACCGACTTTTGTGAAGCCCACCAAAGAGTTGTCGCGTTCGAATCCGACCGTCTGGAGGACTCCGTCTGGCGAAAGACCCTTCTTCGGTTTGTTGCGCTGATTTTGCTGGTGATGTTTTTGATCCCGCTCTTTTACACATTGAGAGATTTATATTTTGGTCCGCCGGTAAAAGCGCAAGAGGTCTGGTGAACGGTATTGATATCGGCAATAGTCCTCGCTGCGGGTAAATCGGAAAGGATGGGTCGGCCGAAGGCCCTTCTGCCCATTCAGGGCCGCACTTTTCTCGAAAACATTCTGGATGCGATCTCCCACACGTCGATCGAAGACACCATCGTAGTATTAGGCCATCATCGCCAGGAGATCGAGCGAAACTTGTCGTTGCCTCGAACCGTCTACAACCCAGATTACGAACAAGGCATGATCACGTCGCTTCAGACGGGCATACGTAAGCTTTCGTGGGACTCGACGGGCGCGTTCCTGTTTCTCGTCGATCATCCGCTGGTCGAGCCTGCAACGATCGAGGCGATCATCATGAATCTCGCGCCGAATCGAATTGTTCTTCCCACGTTTCAAGGCCGCCGCGGACATCCGGTTTTATTTTCCTCGGAAGTATTGGAAGAAATTCTTGCTTTGCGGTCCGGGGAGGGAGCTAATATCGTCGTCCGTAGAAATCGGGACCGGATTGTTGAAGTGCCGGTGAACGCGCCCGGAATACTCGCGGATATAGATACTCCTGAGCAGTTCGAGCAATTGCGGAAGGACTATCCATGAAATCCTTTTTCCGGTTTGGTGATCCTCATGACGGCAACAGCCAGTTGCGGCTTTCAACACGGTGACCGGCCCGCGCCAAATTCGAGCGGAACACGTTCTCCGGTTCTGGCGATGAATGGCATGGTCGCGACAAGTCAACCATTAGCATCCGCAGCGGCTTTACGCGTTCTGGAAGACGGCGGGAATGCCGTAGACGCGGCTATCACAGCAGCAGCGGTTCTTAACGTGGTCGAGCCGGTAATGACGGGTATCGGCGGCGACATGTTCGCGCTCGTGTACATGCAGCAGGACAAAAAGCCTGTCGGTTTGAATGGAAGCGGTTGGGCGGGATCGAAGGCAACCGTTGATTTCTTCCGAAGCCGGAATCTCGATGACGTACCGGGAACTGGGATCTATTCCGTATCCGTGCCCGGAGCCGTCGCAGGTTGGTACAAGCTGCAGCAAAAGTATGGAAAGCTTTCGATGAGCCGGATTCTTGCGCCGGCCATCGAGTATGCCGAGACAGGTTTTCCAGTATCCGACATCATCGCGGGCCAGTGGCAAGGCACGGAACAGAAGCTGCGCCAAACTCCGGATGCGGCAAGGGTCTTGTTGATCGATGGCCGTGCCCCGCGACACGGCCAGATCTTGAAGATGCCCGAGCTTGCGCGCACTCTGAGACTGATCGCCGAACAGGGACGGGACACGTTCTACAAGGGCGAAATTGCGCGAAAGATCGTCGAGTTTTCGAATAAGAATGATGGGCTGCTGACGCTTTCTGATTTTGCGGAATTCGATGCCCAATGGGTCGAACCTGTCTCGACAAATTATCGAGGCTATGATGTCTACGAGCTCGGCCCACAAACGCAGGGCATGACTGTTTTGCAAATGCTCAACATTCTCGAAGGCTACGATCTGGAAAACCTGGCTCACAACTCATCTGAATACGTTCACCTGATGGTCGAAGTCAAAAAGCTATCGTACGCGGATCGTGATGCTTACATCGCCGATCCCGACAAAGCGCCTGTGCCGGTTTCGCGGCTCATCTCGAAAGAGTACGCGGCCGAACGGCGAAAACTCATCGACAGGGATCGAGCGATGCCGTCAGCGCGCCCCGGTCTTCCGGAGAATGGCGATACGGTTTATCTGACAGTCGTCGATAAAGACCGCAATGCCGTGTCTTTCATCAACAGTCTCTTTAATTACTTCGGTTCCGGACTTGTGGCGGGCGATACCGGCATCGTCCTTCAGAATCGCGGCGCGCTATTTCGTCTTGAATCCCAGCATCCCAACGTAATTGGGCCGCGCAAGCGGCCGTTCCACACGCTCATTCCAGCCATGGTGCTGAAGGATGGAAAGCCGTTCTTCTCCTTCGGCGTGATGGGGGGAGACATGCAGCCGCAGGGCCACGTGCAGGTGCTCGTCAATTTGATTGATTTTGGAATGGATGTTCAACAGGCAGGCGAATCGCCGCGATTCCGGCACGCGAACGGGTCGGTACTATTGGAGTCCGCCTTCGACGTCTCCATCCGATCAGCCCTCGGGCGTAAAGGCCATCATATTGCCGGTGCAGTTGACGCGTGGGGCGGATATCAAGGCATCGTGATCGATCCACGGAGCGGCGTGCTGATGGGAGGGTCGGATCCGCGCAAGGATGGCCTCGCCATCGGTTGGTAGATTCCGCTAATATAAAGCGTTCATTTTTATCGTTTCATAGCTACAGGAGGATCTTAGTTCATGGCATCTGGTGCAAAACTTAGCAAGACTGCACGGGCCAGCCTTGGTAAGGATAAGGACGCGGCCCAACTGGGAAAGCCTTGCCCCCAATGCACAACGCCAATGGTCGCCACTCGCGTGATCAAGTCCGCGGGCCAGCCCGGCGGCATGTATTGGGTCTGCCCAAAAGACGACTTTCGACTGAAGACCTAAATGGCGGCGAGCCCAAATACCAAACGGCTTGTCCTTCTAAGTTG
>QHWY01000082.1:69221-94122 GCA_003223875.1 Acidobacteriota bacterium
ACTTTTATCTCTCGTATGACTATATCCGGGCGTCTATGAACGACCGGAAATTTGCCGACTACGTGCGGTTCGTTGTGCAAACTGCCGGAAACGAAGACCGGCCGGCCAAAGAAATTCGGACCCTCATCCTTCTTAAAGCGCAGGAGATGTCACTTCCCATTCGTGCAGACCAAATAGGAATTCGGGGGAGCGGACAAAATCTCAATGTCAGTATTGGTTACGATATCGATATTGAAATACCGCTAATTCAAACGCAAATCTATACGAAAAAATTCGAGCACCAGGTCAAGTGGCAACCTGGAAAGACGTTCTGAAAAACGTAAATTCCGAAATTGGACGAATCCTGCATTTCGAATCCGAAATGTCGAAATTTCTAATTGGACTGGCCGTCCAATTTGAGATCTCAGATCTCGGGTTTGAAATGCAGGATTCGTCCAATTTCAAAATGTCTCCGTCTTTATTTCTCTCCGAGTGCTGCGAGTGTGTCCTTGAACGTCCGATACAACTGTTCAAATTCCGCGAGGCCCTTCTTCAAAATCGGTCCCAGGTTCGGCAGATCAACGGGGTTCAATGTCAACTGCACGCTCTGACCAAAGGCCTGCATCGCATCCAGCGTTTTTAATGACGGACCGATGAGACAGACGAACGAATACCGTCGCTGCACCATCGGAAGGGGAGCGAGATAGTTCAGGACAGCGTTGGACCTCAACGAGCTGCCTGCGAAGTTTTCTTGCACGACGACGCAATCGTAGTTTGTGTATCGCATGCGCTCGACGGCCATTTCGGGAGTTTCGGCGACGTGGAATTTGAATCCAAGCTCGCGAAGCGTCATTTTGACGACTTCGGTTGTGCCGGGGTCGGCACAAATCAAGGACGCTTTATCGCCCAATTCAAAAAACTCGATTTTTTCTAGAGAGCTCATTTTTTCTTTCCGTATTGCATATCTAGCGCAAGGCCGGTGAGATCTGTCGTAGATTCGCCCCGGCTCTTTTTGATCTTGTCGATTCCACGCGTCACAACGCCCTTATTTGAGCAGTACAGCACGGCAGTTTCTTCCGTGATCAGTCCGTGCTCGAAAAGCTCCAGGATCGCCATATCGAAAGTTTTCCACCCAAATGAGCTTGCTGCCTCGATGATTTCGTAGAAAGTCTTGCCCTCGGATTCGCCGTGTTCAATGGAGTCCTTCACGCGAAGATTGTTGCCCATGATCTCCAGGGCCGCCACTCGGCCTCCGCCGACCTTGGGTAGAAGCCGCTGCGATACGATCCACCGCACCGTTTCCGCCAATCGAATGCGGAGCTGTTGTTCTTCAGCCTGATCGAACATGCCGACGATACGGTTAATCGTCTGGCCCGCATTGATCGTATGCAGCGTAGTCATGACGAGGTGGCCGGTCTCGGCGGCCGACATGCCGATCTCGACTGTTTCGCGATCGCGCATTTCACCGACCAGTACAACCTTGGGCGCCTGGCGCAGCGCCGCACGGAGTCCCGCCGCGAACGTGCTGAAGTCAGTACCCATTTCGCGCTGATTGAATGTCGCCTTCTTCTGGGAATGCACGAATTCGACCGGGTCTTCGAGCGTCACAATATGAATCGCCTTCGTTTCATTCAACTCGTTGAGCAGAGCGGCAAGTGTTGTGGATTTGCCGCTGCCGGTCGCGCCGGTGACGAGCACGAGACCGGTTTTTTCCCTCGCGATTGTATGGAACACCGGAGGCAGATTGAGTTGATCGACGCTCGGAATTTCGGTCGATAATTTTCGCAGAATAGCCGTATAGTGGCCACGCTGCGTAAAGATATTCACGCGGAAACGCGCTTTCTGTCCCAGCGAATACGAGCAGTCGCAAGATCCGGTCCTTATCAGATCCTCCATCAGACGGCGATTGCGGTTGATGATGTTGAGCGCAATCGTTTCGGTTTGGAATGGCGTCAGCTTTTCGACCGGTGGGTCCATCTCCACAGCCACCAGCTCGCCTGAAGATTCGACCTGCAGCGGCTTATCCACGGTGATGTTGAGATCCGAGACGTTTTTGTTCGAATCCAGCATCGTTCCCAGAATGTAGTCGAGTTCCGCTTTTGTCATAATTACTCCCAATCTTCCGGAGGATTCTTGAGTAACGGCCGAAACTTATTCTTGTCAATGCAGCGGTTATAAGCGTCTTCCGGGCCGATCATTTTCTTGTTCAACAAGTCCATAATGGCATCGTCGAGTGTCTGCATCCCGTGTTTCTTACCAACTTGTAACATGCCTGGAATTTGGAATGTCTTCGCTTCTCGAATCAGGTTGGCAATGGCGGGAGTGACCACCAGAATCTCCAGCGCACAGACGCGGCCCTTCACATCGATACGTTTGAAAAGATTCTGCGCCACGACGCCCTTCAGAGCTTCCGACAGTGTGTTGCGAATTTGGTTCTGTTGTGCCGCAGGAAACACGTCGATGACGCGGTCGATCGTTTTTGCCGCGCTCGGCGTGTGCAACGTTCCAAACACAAGGTGGCCGGTCGCGGCTGCCGTGAGGGCCAGCTCGATGGTCTCCAAATCCCGCATTTCGCCCACGAGAATGATGTCGGGGTCCTCGCGCAGCGCGCCTCGGAGCGCAGCGGCGAACGATTTCGTGTGCATTCCGACTTCCCGGTGATTGACAAGGCAGGTTTGGCTGCTATGAACAAACTCGATTGGGTCCTCGACCGTGATGATGTGGTCTCTGCGTGTCTTGTTGGCGTGGTCGACGATTGCAGCCAGCGTCGTAGACTTTCCGCTGCCCGTCGGTCCGGTCACCAGCACGAGGCCCTTATTCAACATTGCGAACTTTTTCAAGATCGGAGGAAGGCCGAGCTGCTCCGCCGTCAGGATCTTCGTGGGAATTTGCCGAAAGACAGCGGCTACGCCGTATTTCTGGTTGAAAAAATTAGCGCGGTATCGTGCTTTGCCTGGGATTTCGTAACCAAAGTCCACGTCGCCGGTTTCCTCGAAGATTTTGACTTTGAACTCCGGAGCTATTTCATAAAGCATCGTCTTCAGATCGTCATTTTCAAGCGGGGGGAACTTCACACGTTCCAACTCGCCGCGGACGCGTAGTATCGGTTGAGAACCTGATGCCAGATGCAGATCTGATGCGCCAACCTCATCCATCAGGTTGAAAAAAGCGTCAATCTTTGCCATGTCTTCCTTCGTCCCTCCAAAGCGCCAATGTCGGGCTATTATACTGAAGTGACGCATAGTCAACTTGCGATTGGAACCTCCGCTCCTCTTTTCGAGTTGAAGACCCCTGACGGACGCCTGTTTCGTCTGGCGGAGGCGCTCCAACGCGGTACGGTCGTCCTGGTTTTTTACAAGGCGTCCTGCCCGACCTGCCAATTTACATTCCCATTTATTCAGCGGATTTATTCAAAATTCGGAACGTCGGCGGGCTGGACGCTTTGGGGCATTTCCCAGGACGATGCCGATGAAACGATTGACTTTGCGCGGCAGCACGGCATCACCTTCGACCTGCTGATAGACGAGTATCCTTATGCTGTTTCTTCCGCGTACGGCCTCCACAACGTTCCCGCCATATTTATGGTCGAAAGGGGAGGGACTATCACGCTGAGCGAGTTCGGTTTCTCAAAAAGCGCTCTGAACCGAGTCGCAGGTTTTCCCTTTTTCACCCCCAACGACGGCCTTCCCGCTACCCGGCCCGGCTGAACGTCGAAAAATTAAACCTTCCCGGTGGGAACTAAAGTTTCTGCAGCGTTTGCCGATGAAGATGGCATAGGTGTGTCCGCGCGCACCAGCATTATGCGAGACGGGATCTACTTATTTACCGACATCGAAGGCAGTACGACGTTATGGGAACGATTTCCCGAACGCATGCGTGGCGCCCTCGCGCGTCATGACCTCATATTGCGCGGAATAATAGAGGGGCACAACGGCCGCGTCTTCAAGACGGTCGGCGACTCATTCCTTGCGGTGTTTCCGGCGGCGCACGATGCCGTCGCGGCCGCAGCCGACTCTCAGCATCAAATTCTGGCGCAGCCTTGGACCGAGATCGGCGACCCGCTGCGCGTACGCATGGCCATCCACGCGGGACCCGCAGAGGCGCGCGATGGAGACTATTTCGGACCGACGCTGAATCGTGTCGCCCGCATGCTCGCATCGGCGCACGGAGGACAGATCGTTCTCTCGAAAGCCGTCGTTGATCTGCTCGGAAACCGATTGCGAGATACGGGGAAATTGATCGATCTTGGCGAACACCGCCTGCGTGATCTTGTCCGCCCCGAGCACATCTTCCAGTACACAGAGCTTGGACTGCGTGAGGATTTTCCTCTGCTGCGCTCCCTCAGTGCTTTTGCTCACAATCTGCCCGAACAATTGACCAGCTTTGTCGGCCGTGAGACGGAAGTGGCTGAGATCAAGCACCTCATTTCACGAACACGTTTGCTGACGCTGTCAGGCGCCGGCGGCAACGGCAAAACACGACTGGCACTCCAGACGGCGGCCGAGATGGTGGATCATTTTGCGAATGGCGTGTGGTTCGTGGATATGGCTGCTGTTCTGGATCCGACGCTCATCCCCACGACCGTGGCCACGACTCTGCGCCTGCGCGAACAAACGGGCCAGACGATGCTGGAGACGCTGGTGGCTTTTTTGCGGGACAAGCGCCTGCTTTTGATTCTCGATAATTGCGAGCAAGTCGTGAATGGATGCGCCGTACTGGCAGACAAACTTCTGAAAGCCTGTCCGGACCTGCATATTCTGGCGACGAGCCGCGAAGGTCTTGGTATTGCCGGTGAAACGACCTGGCGCGTGCCATCGCTCCCCGTACCATCGAACCAGGACTTGAGTTCGTTCGACAGACTAGCAGAAAGCCCATCGGTTCGGCTCTTCGTGGATCGCGCCAGATCCGTGGTTCCGGATTTTCAGTTGACTGCCAGGAATGCACCTGCCATCGCAAAAATTTGCCGAAGGCTCGACGGCATTCCGCTGGCGATCGAGCTAGCCGCGGCACGAGTGAAGACGATTTCGGCCGAAGAAATTGCGCTTCGCTTGAACGATCGATTCCGATTGCTGACCGGCGGCAGCCGAACGGCTTTGCCGCGGCACCAAACCCTGCGCGCGGCTATCGATTGGAGCTATCACTTGCTCGGAGGGTTCGAGGGTGTTCTGTTCCGTCGGCTTTCCTTGTTTTACGGCAGCTTTTCCCTCCAAGCGGCGGAGTCCATCTGCGAAGGTCCGGATCTGCAATCAATGGATATCTTCGATTCCGTGTGCAGACTAGTCGATAAGTCGCTGCTCATTCTTGAACAGAGCGAAGGAACCCCGCGCTATCGCATGCTGGAAACCATCCGCGAGTATGCCTTTGACCGGCTCCGTGAGTCGGGCGAGGTGGACACCGTCCAGACGCGGTACCTGCATTTCTTCTTGAATCTCGGCCAGACCGCGGAAAAAGAACTCTCCGGTCCAGCACAGGGCGAATGGCTCGAGCGTCTCAACGCCGAGCATGAAAACCTTCGCGCCGTGCTCACATGGAATGTAGAGGAAAGCGCGCTTCGAACGGCACAACTACATCTCGCTTTAACGTTGTCGCGCTTCTGGTTAGTGCGCGGCAACTGGGAAGAAGGATTGACGTGCTTGCTGCGCGTGATTGCTCCCGATTGCGTCCGCCAGTTTGCCTCCGAGCGGTCGCGGGCACTGAACAGTTGCGGCAATTTCGCCTGCCAACTGGGACGGTATGCTGAAGCCACGCGGCATTACGAAGAAAGTCTCGCCATACGCAGGGAACTCGGTGATGAACGCGGCGTGGCCGCAACTTTGAACAATCTGGGGAATGTGTACCTGAATCAGGGAGATTACGAAACAGCGGAGCCGTTATTTTCAGAGGCGTTGGCGTTGCTCCAGACGATTGGATACGAGCGTGGTATCGCCAGTTGCCTGAACAACCTGGCGTCTGTTCAGATTAAGAGGGGCGACTACGCCGGCGCCGAGCGTTACGCCAACGAAGCTTTGGAAATTTTCAAGAAAGTTGGAAACGATGTCGGCGTCGGTGCTTCGCTGGCGGAACTCGGTAAAGTGGCGATGGCTCAGAAAGATTTCACCCGCGCGCGATCCTATCTCGAGGAAAGTCTCGCTTTGTGCAGACAACTGGACGAAAAAGTCGGCATCCTCGGTTCCCTCCAAGGTCTGGGCCAACTCATGATGATCCAAAATGATTACGAATCGGCGCGGGTTTTCTATCAGGAAAGCCTGGACCTGGCGAGCGAGTTGGCCGCTGTTCCGTACGTCACGACAGCGGTAGGCGCGCTGGAAGCTTTGAATCACACCCGGCTGGGTAATGCGGTGGAGGTCGAAGCATGACGATCGAATCGGCCAACACGATGGACAGGCGGCGATTTCGGCGAGTCTTCTCCCTAGTCGCCGAAGAAGATGTTGTGCTCTTCAGTATGAACGGGCACAGCCACTTTGTTGCCAAGCTGCTTGACTTCAGCCGTAGCGGTGCTCTTATCTTCGCCGCCGATCCGGCGATATACGTAGACCTCGGATCACATTACAAGTTGTATTTCCAGAGCCGGGGCGCCATGTTTCATCTCGAGGCACTACTGGTCCGCAAAGACAAGCAACTGTTCGCATTTCATTTCATCAATCTAACGCCCCTGGACATGAGAGAAATTCGAGGCAAGGTCGCCCGAATGGAAATTATGGCCGCCCGAATGTGTCTGAGCTACTAGCCTTGTTGCTTGGCTTTGCAGTCGATGCAGACGCGGGTCCACGGAACAGCTTCGAGGCGGGCCGGCGCAATCTCATTTTCACAGTCCATGCAGATTCCGTAGGTACCCTGTTCAATTCGATGGATGGCTTCGTCGATCGCCCGGAGGAGTTTCGAATCGGTCTGCTTGAGAGCAAGCCTGACGTGAACGTCGTTTTCCTGGCTGGACTGATCGATCCAATCGCCGCTCTTCGAGCCCGGCTCTGTAGCTGGGGTCCGAGCGGGCGCTGACGCCATCAAGTCCTCCTTCTTTTTCTCGAGAATATCCTTGTATTTCTTCACATCGATAGAACTCATGTCTTTGTACCACTCTCGAACTAGCTCAATCAGGGCTGCGGAAACTTACAAGTCTAACACCACGACCGAAGCTGTGAGAAGACAAGGTCCTTCACGGTCACGACATCGTATTGCAAGAGTTCGCTATCTTCGACTCCGGAGAGCCATTCCTCGATCCGTTTTCTCAGTTCGGATTCCAGCGCTTTAGTATCTTGAATGCCAAAGTGCTGTTTCAATTGGTCGACCGCTGCCGGAGTGGCTTGTCCGTTTAGAAAGGCGCTGACGTAGTCGGCCGCCGAGCCGCGCAGTTCCTTCAGGCGGTTAAGCTGTTCATTCAATTGAATGGCATCCCGCCATGGACGTATCTTGCCATCGACGACCTCGTCCACTTTGAACCAAATGATGGAGGAGAACAGTTCTTCGTCGGAAGTCTCTTCAAGGGCGGCGCGGACAGCCTTAAAGAGTTCAGTTTCCTGCTCGGCCGTCAACGCGAAATCGTAAGGAAGCAGGCTTGTGCGGACATAGGTGTCCATCGCGTCATAGCGGGCCTGCCGTTCTTCTCGCGTTTTCTCGCCCGGCCGTACCAACCGCCTGAAAAACTGCCTTCTGGATAGCGACACGCCGACAAGATAGCACAGGGTATAATCGAAACTCTATGACCTCAACGCACCATTTCGTTGAACAACTCGAAGCTCATGTGCACGAAAGACTTGCTGGCTTAGATCTCATCAAGGAGCCGGAAATTGGGGCCGTCGATCGTTCGGAAGTTGTGCGGCGCCTGAAAATGGCACTGAAAAATGAGCTGGAGGCGAGTGAAATTGCAGCGGTATGGATCCCAACCACACCTGAAATAGAAGTAAAGCTCGCGCTGGCCCGCCAGGTGGGAGACGAAGCCAAACATTACAAACTCATCGAAGATCACTTAATCAAAATGGGGGCGGATCTCGCCGCGTTCAACCCCTCCGCGGACGGATATGGCCCGATGTTCCAGCTGCTTGCGGCCTTCAACACGACGGTTGAACGTATCGGCGCGGCGCAGTTCACACGCGAGTCTCTCGCCTTGAAAAAGAACGAGCAATTCATCGAATTTTGCGAAGCCGCCGGTGATCTTGCGACTGCGAAGTTATATCGAGAAAGCATACAGCCCGACGAAGAATGGCATGTTCGCCTCGGCCGCACCGTCCTCGAGAAATATGCGACAACTCCCGAGCTTCAGGCCCGGGCGCGCAGCGCGGTTGAAGCGGTCTTGGATCTGGCGGTGAAGGTCCAAAACAAGCAGCTCAAAGAAATGAAGGTCAGCCACGCTCCAGGTTGTTAACTTGTACATGTATCAAACAATTGTTCTATCGACGGCGGATTCCATAGCCACCATCAAGCTCAACCGGCCTGAAAAGTTGAACGCTTTCGGCGGGCCGATGCGCGAAGAGATCCTCGACGCACTTGACAAAATCGCTGCCGACGAACACATTCGCGCCGTGATTGTGACCGGGGAAGGCCGTGCATTCTCCGCCGGCGGGGACATTCCACACCTGAAGCATCTTCGCGACAACACCGACGAAACCGGATTCCGGAACATCATCGCCTACGGCCAGAAGATTACACGGACTCTCCGGTCGCTAGGTAAGCCGGTGATCGCTGCTGTGAATGGCCCTTGCGCTGGAGCCGGTCTGAGCTTTGCGCTAGGTTGTGATATTCGTATCGCGTCGGATAAAGCGACGTTCGGGCCGAGTTTTGCTCTCATTGGATTACATCCGGACTGGGGAGGAAGTTGGTTTCTTCCGAAGCTGGTGGGGACCGCCAAAGCATGTGAATTGGTTTTTACCGGGACGATGATTTCCGCTGAAGAGGCAGAGACGATCGGACTCGTCAATGCCGTGGTTCAACACGATCAACTCTTAGCTCTGGTGGGAACGATGGCGGAAAAGATGACAAAGAATCCTGCCGGAGTGCTGCGGTTGGCAAAGGAATCCATTTATCGAAGCCTGACTTCAGATCTTGAAACTGCTTTCGCCCGTGAAACCGAGGCGCAGTTGAAATGTTTTTATAGCGAAGATTTTCTCGAAGGAATTACGGCGTTTCTCGAAAAACGCCAGCCTCGATTCAAAGGCCGTTAATTATGAGAATGCATTCTTTTATTTGGATTGGCCTCGTGAGCTTGCTTCTTGCGGGCTGCAGTCAAAACATGGAAGTCGTCAATTCCGGCGAGCGATTGGAAGATTCTCCAAAGCCCGTAGCGGACACGAATGCAGCACCTCTTGCACGAAAGGGCGAAGGAGAGAAGTCCGAGGTCCCGCCGTTTGTGAAGGCCTATTTTATGCATACCTGGGTGGAAGCTCTCTACAGTAAACCTACTCAAAACAAGCATCCGAATCCCAATTGGCAATCGCCCCTGAAAGATCCCGTCAATGGGCGCGTGTGGTGCACGGATTGTCACGTCTCGGGCCAAATCGATTTCAGCAAGATCCCGAAGATACGCAACCCAATGGTCGATGATTTGGAGAAAGACAAACAGTTCATGGCTGATCTGATGAAGAAGTGGGTGGGACGTCTCAACAGCGACGAATTCGGCGCCAAAGCGAAATTGAGGGGCGCGGTAACGTGCCTCACCTGCCACGCGACTAATCCGGAATTGGATTAATTCGGGGTCAGACGGGTGAATTCCCTATTTTGGACTTCCAAAATAGGGAATTCACCCGTCTGACCCCGAATTTCCCTTAAATCATCGTCCCGGCAGGCAAGACACCATTTTTCGGCACGATGACGATACCGTCTCGAATGTAGTAGCCCGGCCCGTCGAAGTTCTGGATACGCTCTTCATTGACGATTCGAACGTTTTCGCCGATGTGGGCGTTCTTGTCGATAATCGCCCGCCGTATCACTGAGCCTTTCCCGATTCCGATGTTGGGAACACCCATGTCGCGGTTGTACTGGAAGTCTTCTTCATCCTCATAGAAGTCCGCGCCCATCATCATCACGCGCTCCAGTTCCGCCTGCTCGCCGATTTGACTGCGGATTCCTACCACCGAATTGACTATGCGGACTCCGTTCAGGATCGATCCTTCCGAGATGATCGACTCGCTAATGTCGCATCGTTCAATCCGCGTCGAGGGCAAGAACCGCGCGCGCGTGTAAATCGGAGCCCTCATGTCATGGAAATCGAAATGAGGATCGCTGCTGGTGAGATCCATATTGGCTCGATAGAACGCTTCGATAGTTCCGAGATCTTCCCAATAACCGTCGAACAGAAAACCATAGACATCGAATTTTTCGATGGCCTGTGGAATCACCTGATATCCAAAGTCGATCATCGAAGCGTCGGCCAGCAGATCCACCAGAACGCTGTTCTTGAACAGATAGATACCCATCGATGCCAAATACGGACGTTTCGCCGCATCTTCGGGGCTCAAACCCAGTGCCGCCGTGTCGGTTCGCATTTCCTTCAGGGCGTCGCCCTTCGGCTTTTCTCGGAACTGTTCGACTCGGCCGTCGGGGCCAAGCTTCATCAAGCCAAAGCTGGATGCGACCGACTCGCTCTTAGGGATCACGCAAATCGTAACGTCGGCGCCGCGCTTCCAGTGACTCTCGAGCGCTTTGTGAAAATCCATCCTGTACAGTTGATCGCCAGAAAGGATCAGTTGGTAGTCGTTTTCGCGCCCAGTGAATCGATGGAGGTGCTGGCGGACGGCATCAGCCGTGCCTTGAAACCAATTAGGGTTTGTCATGGTCTGTTCGGCCGCGAGCACTTCAATGAAGCCTTCCGCAAACGGGTCGAAACGGTAAGTGTTGACGATGTGGTGATTGAGGGAGGCCGAATTGAATTGCGTCAGCACGAAAATTTTCTTCAATCCGGAGTTGAGGCAGTTACTGATGGAGACATCGATCAGCCGGTACTTTCCCCCAAGAGGTACAGCAGGTTTCGACCGGTTCTTCGTGAGCGGGAATAACCGCTTGCCGGCTCCGCCGGCGAGAATGATGGATAAAACGTGGGATGGACTTTCTCGACTTTTCCGGACCATATTTTGCCCATGATACACTAACCCGAAAATGCCTCAGTCGCTCCGCGAGATCCTTGGATCCCTCTATACACCTATCCTGATTCCGGCGATTCGGATCGGTTGGGTTCTCGTCGCCGGCTACATCATTCTGAAATTGATCGACTCTGCGACGAGCCGATTGCGCCTGCTGATTCCTTCAAGCGATATCCTCGGTGTCGCACGTCTCGTGCAGCGCACCGAAACGCTGCGTCACATTGTTCGCAGTGTCAGTAAAGCAATACTCATATTAGTTGTTGTATTGACGATCAGCTCGGAACTCGGATTCAACATCGGGCCTGTACTTGCTAGTGCCGGTATCGTTGGATTGGCCGTTGGTTTCGGCGCGCAAAGCCTCGTTAAGGATGTCATCTCCGGTTTCTTCATCTTGTTTGAAGACCAGTTCGGCATCGGTGATGTTGTGAAGATCGGCGACTTTACCGGTGACGTCGAACGTATGACTTTGCGGGCGACCGTTCTGCGGAATCTTGAAGGGCAGGTGTACGTCGTTCCGAATGGAAATATCCAAAATGTCACCGTCATGACAAAGGATTGGGCGCGCGCCGTGCTCGATCTCACGGTTTCTCATAAAGAAGAGTTAGCCCGAGTTTTTGATGTGCTTCAAAGGATCGGCGCTCGGCTTGCGCAAGATTGGCCGGACCGCGTCCTGGAACAGCCGACGGTGTTGGGTGTCGAGAAGCTCGACGAGGCGGGAGTCACGATCCGATCCGTCGTCAAGACACCGCCCTTCAAACAGGCCGACGTTTTACGCGAATGGCGGCGCCGGGTTAAAGACGAATTCGATAAGGCGGGAATTGAGCTGGCCCAGAAAACGTTGGCCCACACCGAAACGCTGAAGTAAGCCACAAAAAAGCACAACAGACACCGGAGGAACCTTATGTGTCTTTTGTGCTTTTTTGTGGCCTGATTTTTACTACCCGAGTTGCTTCTTCTTCTCTGCGATGAACTCGTCCATCCCGTTCAGACTGTCGTTCTTGGCCTGCCAGAGCTTTTGAAGCGCATTCTTGGCATCTTGGGCGACCACGCCGCCGATGGCAGCCGCAATCGCGTATTCATCGATCGCCTTATCTCTTTTTTCGCGCACCTCGTTCTCGAGACCCTGCCGTTTGGCCGCAAGGTCATCGATTGTGGGTTGGTTCTCCTTTGCGATCTTCGCATCGTTTTCCGCTTTGACGGCATCCTGATAGGCTCTCGAGGCTTGTGCGGTCAGCGCTTGATAGTCGGCGCCCAGGTAGAAATGAGCGACATCATCTTTGGGATTGCCCTTCAGGGTAGCCTCATATTCTTCGATCGATTTGGTGTAGTCGGGGCGGTTGTACGCAATCAATCCCAATGTCCCGTGAAGCTGGCTTTCGATCTGCGCGATTTGCTTCTTCTGTTCCGGCGGCGCCTGCGCTAACAGGGGCTGGATGCCGGCCAGCGCCTTTCTGCCGAGTTGTTCTGCTTTATCCAGCGCAGCTTTTTTTTCGGCTTCATCAGGGGGCAACTTGGCGGGGATAGCGGCAGACAAAGTGATCATCGTATTCAAATCATTCGGATCGATGGCAAGAACCTTGTCGCCGTAGCTGAGAACCTTATCCACCTGGTTCTGGTTTTGGGCGGCCACCATCGCATTGGCGTAAGCGAAGGCCTTCAATTTGTTGTCGGCTACTGGGCTTGCTACTGCCCGGTCGGCCACATCGATGACCTTCGCCCAGTTCTGAGCCCGGGTATAGGCGCCGATGATCATCGTATAAGTGTTTGCGATGAAGTCCGATTCCTTGAAGTCCGTAAGAAATTTCTCACCCAGCTCAGCCTTCTTTTGCGGATTCTGCTCGTCGTACAGCGCCTTGTAGGCGTTGTACTCGGCCTGCGTCTTCGCTTGCGGCTGTTTGGCTTGCGCGGCCTGTCCAAAACCGGGCAGCGCTGCCGCCGCCAATGCCAGCACTACGAGGACGGACATTGACATTCCCAGATAACCGGTTCGTTTCATTGAAAGTTAACCTCCTTAGAAACTCCAAGGATTCCGCTCTTAGAGAAATCAAATACTACTCGAACTTTTGTCAGGCAAGCAACGAATTGAATGTTAAACAATTTCGCCGCCTTCGGCGCCCTAATCGTAGTACTCCATTCCCAAATGGGTAATGAGATCCTCTCCTTTTAGATACCGCAGGGTGTTCTTGAGCTTCATCAACTGAATAAACAAATCGTGCTCCGGGTACAAGCCTGTGGCATGCATTGGGCTCTTGAAGTAAAAACTCAACCATTCCTGAATGCCGCGCATCCCGCATCGCTGGGCAAGGTCCAAAAACAAGACCAGGTCCAGAACGATTGGGGCAGCAAGAATACTGTCGCGGCACAGGAAATTAATTTTGATCTGCATGGGGTAACCGAGCCATCCGTAGATGTCGATGTTGTCCCATCCTTCTTTATTATCTCCGCGCGGCGGATAGTAATGGATCCGCACTTTATGCGTGAAATTCTTGTAGAGATCCGGGTAAAGCTCGGGCTGCAAAATTTGATCGAGCACCGACAGCTTGCTTTCTTCCTTCGTTTTGAATGAGTCCGGATCGTCCAGCACCTCTCCGTCGCGATTTCCCAAAATGTTCGTTGAGAACCATCCATTCATGCCCAACATGCGCGATTTCAAGCCGGGCGCGATGATGGTCTTCATCAGAGTTTGACCGGTTTTGAAATCCTTGCCACAAATGGGCGTACCTTTTTCCTGCGCCAGTTCAGTCAGCGCCGGAACGTCGACGGTGAGGTTCGGAGCGCCGTTGGCGAACGGTATCCGCTTGCACAGGGCCGCATAGGCGTAGACCATGCTCGGTGAGATCGAGGGGTCGTTGTCGCGAAGCCCTTTCTCGAAGGCTTGAATCGAGCCGTGCACCGCTGCCGGCTTCAAATAGGCCTCCGTGCTGCCGCACCAGACCATCACTAATCGAGAAAGCTTATTCGTCTTGCGGAACTGCTCGATGTCGTCCATTACCTGTTCGGCAAGTTCCATCTTGTTCTTGCCGGATTTGACGTTCGGGCCTTGCAATCTTTTGACATAGTCCTGGCTGAAAACGGCTCGCCACGGCTTGATTTTTTCGATCTGAGGGCGAACCGCTTCCAGATGTACTTTGTCGAGCACGCCGGCTTTGACCGCGCTTTCGTAACAGTTGTCCCCGTATATGTCCCAGCCGCCAAAAACCAAACTGTCGAGCGAGGCGAGCGGTACGAAATCTTGAATCTTCGGGACCCGGCGTTCGGTTCTCTTGCCCAAGCGAATCGTGCCAAGCTGGGTGAGCGAACCCACTGGCAGAGCGATCTTTTTCTTAATGGCTTCAACGCCGGCGATGAATGTCGTACTGACGGCGCCCAGTCCCGGAATCAGGACACCGAGCTTTCCGGACGGCAGCTCAATCTTTACACCCTTCTGTATCATGTGACCTCCCTGGCATTATCTTTAACTAACAATTGAACATGGAACATTGAACATTGCAATTTTTTTGAAACGTTCATTGTTCAATGTTCGACTGTAGGGCAACCTCTATAATGGTCGCTGGATGAAACGATACATTCTCATCGGCAGTGTCCTCCTCGCTGCCGTCCTTGCCGCGGCAATTCTCCTTTCATTCTTCAATCGCTCAACCGAAACCGATTACCGCCTGGCACGCGGGCGCGCACAGTTGTACACGGAAAATTATCTGGCGGCTTTGCAAACGCTTCGAGACCTTTCCAACTCTCATAGAGCGAGTCCGCAAGCCCATTCCTATTTGGGGGCCGCGTACCTGAAACTTCACCTTTATAAGGCTGCCATCGAGGAATTCGAGGAGGCGATCAAACAACGTCCGCGCGTCTCCGATCCGTGGATCGGATTGGCATCATCTTATATAGAACTCGGCGATACCCAGAAAGCAGTTGATGAAGCCAAACGCGCAACGGAAATCGAGAAGCGTTCGATCGATGCCTGGATTACATTGGGCCGTGCCCAATGGCTCCAACGTAATTTTGACGAAGCAGAAAAAACCGCACTGAAAGCACGCGAAATCGATGCGGACAACGCCGCCGCTTCCGATCTTCTCTTGCATATCTATTTCGACCTCGATCAGCCGAGAAAGTTTCAAGCCGAGCTGGACCGTGCGGAAAAAACATCGAAGCCGATTCAGAACCTCGCCATCCGATTCTTCCTGCGCCAGGGCCAGTTTGCTCGCGCCTACGACACACAGGTTCGGTATGAACGTGACGGGATCGAGCGCGCGATACTCGAAACCCAATTGGCTCTCGAGCGCGAGCCGTCACGAACGGATCTGGTTCCGGATCTGGTAAAGAATCTCGTCAAGGTCTCCCGTTTTGCCAAAGCCATCGAGGGGGCGAAGAAATACAAGGGCGCCGCCGTCTCGGACCTCGAAGTCGGAAAAGCCTATTGGATGCTCGGCCGAAAAGAGGACGCCATCCAGGCCCTTCGCAGGGCATCAGCCGCGCGCGTGCACAAACTTTCAGCGGAGATCGCGCTGGCCGCAATAACCGGCGACATCAAACATTGGGAGGAAGCGTATCGCTCCGAACGCGTCGAAACGGATTATTTCATTCTCGCCCGTCTCGAGGATGTGCTGCCCAAGGCCGAACCGCTTGTGCGCGCGTTTATTTATCGCTATGCGGGTATTTACGACGGCTCCTTCTACAACAGAGCGGCCGAAGAAGCGTTGAAGGTCCTCAACGACGATCCCCACAATTTTGATGCATTGATGACGATCGGCACCGCCTATCAACGGCTGGGACGTATCGACGATGCACGCCGCTACATCGAACTTGCGCGCGATCTTTATCCGAAAAGCGGCGAACCGCCATCACGCCTCGCAAACCTCGCGCTCGTAAGCGAACCGAAGGATCCCCAAACCATTCTCGGTTTGATGGAAACGGCTGTCAAATTAGAACCGAACCATGCAGGTTACGTCTACAATCTCGGATGGCTTTACGATCAACTGGGCGACACAACCAAAGCCACCGAGCTTTACCAGCGCGCGATCAAAGACAGCCCGCTCACGTTCGAGGCAATGAACAATCTGGCCCTCATTTACAGCAATGCGGGACAGGCGGATCGCGCGCTGCCGCTTCTGGAACAGGCAATGCGGACCGACCCGGACAACGAAGCCGTGTACGCGAACGCGGCAAACTTCTACGTGCGCCAGCATGACTGGAAACAGGCTGTCGAGAATTACGATCGGACGCTTCGGATCGATCCCGGCAATTCCATTGCCGCTGTCGAGAAGGGAAGAATCTATCTGGAACAGGGCGACACCGATAATGCCATAGACAGCCTCAGCCGTGCGCTCGAGATCGACGCCCGTTCCTTCGACGCCTACATGCTCTTATCTTCTGCGTACGAAAAAATGGGACATACCAAGGAAGCAATCGCCGCCACCGAAGAAGCTCAGCGCATTCGGCCTGGTGCTCCGGAAGTTAGCGCTGCTATCGAACGGTTGGGAGGGATAGAGAAGGATTCGAAGAAATGATGCGCCGAACAAAAATTGTTTGCACCATCGGTCCGGTATCGGATACCGAAGAAATGATCGCCAAGCTGATCGCGGCGGGCATGAATGTGGCGCGACTGAATTTCTCGCATGGGACGGTCGAGTATCAGCGCGATCTGGTTCGGAAGATCAAACGCGTTCGAAAAGCATTGAATAAGCCGCTGGCGATTCTTCAAGATCTGCAGGGGCCGAAGATCCGCATCGGCGCCATCGAAAATGGATTCGTCCAGTTGCAGCCGGGACAAGAATTCGTCTTGACTGCCGATGGCGTCTCGGGCGACGGCAAGCGCGCATCGGTTTCGCTCAAAAGCCTGCCGTACGAAGTGAAGATCGGACACCCAATCCTGCTCGCCGACGGGAAGATCGAACTGCGAGTCGAAAAAGTCGTTCCGCCCGATATTTACTGCCGAGTCATCGTCGGCGGCCAGCTCAGCTCGCACAAAGGCATCAACCTGCCG
Organism: Acidobacteriota bacterium; assembly: GCA_003223875.1. Taxonomy (GTDB): domain Bacteria; phylum Acidobacteriota; class Terriglobia; order 20CM-2-55-15; family 20CM-2-55-15; genus 20CM-2-55-15. The sequence continues at coordinate 86,250 of QHWY01000082.1, forward strand.
GCTTCGGAAGTTCACTCGGATTCCCTCACGAAGAAAGACCGAGAGGACATTGTCGTCGGTCTGGAAGAGGGCGTTGACGCGATTGCTCTGAGCTTCGTCCGGAGAGCCGACGACATCCTCGCCTGCAAGCAGGTCATCAAAGACGGTGGTGGAAACATTCCGATCATCGCGAAGATTGAAAAACACGAGGCCGTCGAGAACATCGACAGCATTGTGGCCGCATCCCAAGCGGTAATGGTCGCGCGGGGTGATCTTGGAGTCGAGATCGATCTCGAGAAAGTCCCGTTGGTGCAAAAATCGATCATCCGGAAATGCAATGCCCTTGGAAAGCCCGTTATTACTGCCACGCAGATGCTTCAGCGGATGGTCGACAACCCCCGTCCGACACGCGCCGAAGCCACCGATGTCGCGAACGCAATTCTCGACGGCACTGATGCCGTCATGCTTTCCGAGGAGACCGCTGTGGGAAAGTATCCGGCCGAAGCCGTCATGATGATGGACCGCATAGCCCGCTCCGCCGAAACGGCACTGGACGAATTGAAATTCGAAAATATCCCCATCGAAGGCGGTACTAGGGACGCGATCAGCCGCGCGAGCTACTTTATTGCGAAGGAAGTCGGAGCTGCTGCGATCATCACACCGACATGGTCTGGATCGACGGCGTGCCTCGTATCGCGGTTCCGGCCCAGGCAGCCCATTGTGGCGACCACGCCAAACGAAGCGGCCCTGGATTTTTTATCGCTGTGTTGGGGCGTCGTACCGGTTTTCATTCCGCCATCGACTACGGGCGACGACGTGATCCGCTTTTCTATCGACGCCGCCCGCCGCGCCGGCTACGTCGAATCCGGCCAACAAGTCATCATCACCGGAGGAGCCCCGCTTCACGTTGCGGGCAAGACGAACTTCATCCGAGTCGATCGCGTCGACTGAAGAAATGATTCCCTTTTGTGCCTTTTGTGTACTTATACTATCGGAAATCGTGAGGAAAAAATGAGAGCTCTTTGGCTGATCACAGTCGTGTACGTTCTCCTGGCCTCCACTTCCTTGGCGCAAGCTCCGGCACAGCCACCGTTGCCGCCCGCGACCGACACCGTTGCGCCCGACATCCCTGGTGTGGTCGCAGGCGGAACGAAGGTGCAGGTTATCAAGGATGGGTTTGTCGGCACGGAAGGGCCGATCCCTTTGCCCGATGGCACGATCATTTTCACGCATCCCGGCCAAAGCCGGATCACGAAGATCGATAAAGACGGGAGTACGTCTCCGTTCCTCGAGAACACGAACGGCTCCAACGGCCTCGCCTTCGACTCGAAGGGGCGCCTGATTTCAGCGCAAGCTACCGGCATTGGCATTCTCTATCCCAAAGGCAGCGGGAAGACGCTGCTTGATAGCTGCGACGGCAAGCGCTTCGGCCGGCCAAACGATGTGGTCGTCGACAAAAAAGGCGGAGTCTATTTTACGGATCCCGTAGGCTTCGGTCCGGACGCGCCGAAGAACGTTACTCCAGCGGTGTACTACATGACACCGGCCGGAAAATGCCTGAAGGTCGCAGAAGGTATTAACCGGCCTAACGGGGTTCAACTCAGCACGAACGAGAAAATACTCTACGTCAACGACACCGCCGGCGAGTACGTTTTTGCTTTCGATATCCAACCGGATGGAACGCTAAAGAACCGCCGTAACTTTGCCAGGCTTCAGGGTGTGCAGAAGACCGAGACCGGCGTGACCAGCGGAGCCGATGGTCTTGCGATCGATAATAAAGATCGCGTCTACGTCTGTACCAGCACCGGCGTTCAAGTCTTCAGCCCAAAAGGCGAGCCGCTCGGCACGATCGCACTTTCCCGGCCGCCGCAAAATCTGGCCTTCGGGGGCCCAGACAAAAAAACCTTATACGTCGTCGGCCGTGGCGCAGCTTACAAAATCGAGATGCTCGCCCAAGGCTTCAAGGGCCGTGTGAAATAGCGGGCGGAACGAGCTCGAATTTTTTCCCGTCATCGAAGAGGTGAACATGATCAAGCGCAGCTTATTTCTTCTCCTGGTATTCGCCGCACCCGTTCTGGGGCAGCAGAATCCAGATTTCCATCGTGACTTTCCGCCGTTCAAAATCGCCGGCAATTTGTATTGGGTCGGGACCGCCGATCTCTCCGTTTACCTGATCAACACGCCGCAGGGAAATATTCTGATCAATTCCGATTTTCCCGAGGATCTTCCGCAGATCAAAAAGAGCATCGGCCAACTCGGTTTCAAATACAGCGACACCAAGATCCTTCTCGCCAGCCATGCGCACGGCGATCATGATGCCGCTATAGGCATCATGAAGAAGGAGACCGGTGCGCGGCTGATGATCATGGATGCGGACGTTGCCGAAACGGAAAGCACCGCACCCGGACGTCCGGGTGCCAAGGTCGATCGCGTCCTGCACGACGGGGACACAGTTGAATTCGGCGGCTCCAAGCTGACTGCCCATCTCACTCCCGGTCACACCAAAGGCTGCACGACCTGGACGATGCAAGTCGACGACGGCGGGCGGAAACTGAATGCGGTGATCATCGGCAGTCCGAATGTGAACCGCGGGTACCTTCTAGTCGGTAACAAAAATTATCCGCAGATCGCCGACGATTATGTGAAAACCTTCAAGGTTCTGAAGAGCCTGCCGGCGGACCTGTTTTTGGGTGCACACGGCAATTCGTTCGGCTTGAAGGCCAAATACGAAAAGATGAAGAGCGGCGGGCCGAATCCATTCATCGATCCTGCGGGCTACAAAGCCTACGTCAGCGAACGTGAAGGTGCGTTCTTGAAGGAATGGGAGCGGCAGAAGCAGAATCCCGGATCAGCTGCACCGTAGCGCCCGCTTCAGCGCGCTCCTCGATATCATTGATTGCGAAGAGTCCCTTTACCTCGGCTCCCGGCCGGTGTTCTTCAGAAACGTCTGGTTCTCATGGCAGATGAATTCGATCAGTTCCGAGCCATCTAACACGGCTCGCTGAAGGACTCTGACGCTAAAGGGCTTCGTATACGCCATCGGGTCATCAACGGTGAGCTCGATGTCCAACAGTTCGTAGTTCAGGCGCCGGAACCGCTCGGTCAACTTCATTGCTTCGGTATACGGGCTGCCCCTATGATCAAGCCATCCATAGCCGAGGGCAGTAAGGGTGCGCGGTGCGACATTGTTCGGATCGACGCCGTGGAAATTGTTCGATTCGACCACGAGAGTGTCGCCATCCCATCGTGCAACGGAGTAACCGTGCCAGGCCGGAGTCACCGAACCCTGAGGAGGAAGAGAACGCTCGTCCATGTAGAACGTGCGGAGGCCGTAATTCGACTCGGATATGTAGATAATCTGTTTCGGTGTCTGGATGATCTTGATTGGCTGCGGATCGATGTGGTACTGAAGCGGACCTTGCGGCAGGCACAACCCATCCGGATCGTTCAAGCCCTCCTCCGCGGCGCGCTTCTTCTGGAGCGCCGCGGCCCATGGCTGGAACGGCAGCCCGTCTTTGAATCCCGCGCCTGCGTTGCCGCCCTTCACGAGCGGCGGCCGGTTGGGAGGGCCGTTCGGCTCAGGACCGTCATATCGAATCCAGACGCCGGAGAAGTCCGGTTTGCCATCGGCCGTACGCGGTGCCGGTGCGTTGAGATTCGGCTTGCCGTCAGGCCCTTTTGGAACTCCTGGTTGTGGATGGAAAGGCCACTGCGCAAATAGCGACGGTGACAAAGCCGCGATGATCGCTGCGAACACCGCCGCGGTGAGCAACCGTTTCATATATACCTCCTGATCTCCGTGGCTGGATTGTCCCTACAATCGATTCCATTTGCAAGTGAATCGAAGCGCAGTGTAGATTAACGCGCCTGTCGTGGTACGGCATTCAGGTGTGGAACGTCTTTTTCATTCTCCGCGCAAATGGCCTCGACCAGTTCCGTATCGATGACTACATCCTGTTTCAGTGTAACGCTCCACGGCCGAGTGTAAGCTTTCGGGTCATCAACGGAAAGGTCGATGACGAGCGTCCCGTAATTCACGCGGCGGATCCGTTCGGTCACGCGTCCTTCGCTGGTGATGGCGCTGCCCGCCGAGTCCAGCCACTGATCATCGCGATAGCCGGTGCTTTCCACGACCAGCGTATCGCCGTCCCAATGGCCGGTTGCGTAACCGTTCCATGTAGGAGTCCGATCCTTGGGGAGCGGGCGGCCGTCGAGAAAGATCTGCCGGTAGCTCGCGTTGTATTCATCGAGGATGATCAGCAGATCCGGGTTTTGCACCCATTTCTTCATCGTGGGAAGCATGTGCATGCGCGGTCCACCCGGCGCGATACAGCGCGTATACGGATCATCGGCAGGACCCTTTTGCCTGATGCGGTCTTGTACCCACTGCTGATACGGTAGACCGCCTTGAACGCCTGTACCAATATTTCCGAACTGCGGGCTGATCGGCAGGTCCCCGCATACGCGATTGATACCATCGCAAGGCAAACGATTCGCCGCGCGCCACATCCCGGAGAAGTCGGGTTTCCCATCTGCCGTACGAAGTGCCGGAGCATTCATATCCGGCTTACCATCTGCTGTTCGCGGGACGCCGCGCGTCGGGTACTCGAACCATTGCGCCATCAAAGGTAGCGAGAACACAAGAGGAATAAGACCCGCAAAAAGGCACAAACAAGACTTGCATTTGTGCTTTTTGGGCTGCCGTTTGTGCCTTTTGTGTACCTTCCCCTCCGGAGTACCTCTATTTGGCGATGACGCGGTGAAGGTCCTTTTCATTTTCAGTGCAGATGGATTCCAATAGATCGCCCTCCAAATAAAGCTGGGGGTTTACTGTAACGGTCCAGGGTTTGGTATACGCCTTGAGATCGTCGAATGTGAATTGAACCTCCAGGTGCCCAAAGTCCCGGCGGTGGAACCGTTCGGTCATCCGCAGAGCGTCAGTGTGGGGGTGGCCGGAAAAATCGAGCCAGGTTTTATCGTTGTATCCCGTCGTTTCGACCACCAGCGTGTCGCCTTCCCAATGTCCGACCGAATATCCCATGAAGGTCGGGTCCGTATCTTTGGAAAGAATACGGCCATCGGTAAAGATTTGCCGATAGATCGTGGAGTTCTCATACAGGATCACCACGAGGCCCGGGGTTTGGATCAGCTTCCAGGGAGCAGGAAATGAGCTGATCATCGGCCCGCTCGGCAGACAGCGCGTGTAGGGGAAGTCCTTGGAAAATTCCGCGCTGCGCTTCTTGAATAGCTCGGCTGCCCAGGGTTGCATGGGCACTTCCTCCGGCTTCAAGTCCGCGGCGATGTTGTTCAGGTACTTCGGTGGCACACCGGTATTCGCAGGTCCAGGGTTCGGCATCCACCACATTCCGGACAGGTCCGGCTTGCCGTCGGGACCTCGCGGGACCGCTGCGGACAAGTTGGGCTTGCCGTCGGCCCTGCGAGGAATATTTGTGTGTTTGACGTTCTCCCACTGTGCAAAGAGGGGCGCAGCGGACAGCATTCCCGCTAAGAGCCAATACGTTATCTTCATTTGTTATTTTTGCCCGGCTTTCGCCTCGCCCACGCGAGCTCCACGGAGCGTGTTATCCAATCCATAGTTCGCCTCATGACACGCGTATTCCCACAGTGGCCCCGCGATCTTCTTGACGGGCACTTCTCCTGACCACGGCTTGGTCCACATCCCGGGATCGTCCACCGTGAATTGGTAAAGAATCGTGTCTTGGTCCGCGCGCGTGATCCGTTCAGTCACGTGCAGGTTCTGTGCTCCCGCGAAAGGAGCCCGATCGGTGAAATTGGTGGTGTCAATCACCAGTGTGTTGCCCTCCCAATGACCGATCGAGTCGCCCATCCACTGGCGAACGTTCTTCGGCAGATGAGGGCGCCCGTCCAAGCGAATGAGGCGGGCATCGTGGATCTCCTCGGCTTCGATGAGGACATATCCGGGACTCTGTGTGATCCGGAAATTGCTGTTGTAACGCGTGGGCAGCAACGGCGGTCCCACGTTGTCCCGAACTATGCAACGCGAGCCCAGCGGCCGGTTCTGTGGTCCGTCGAATTCATGTCCCTTTTCCTTAGCCGCCATATCTGCGCGTCTCTTCTGCGCGTCCGGCGTCAACGGAGGAATGGTTCCCTCCGGACCCACAATCAGCGATGTTCGCCGGTTCCAGGCAATCCCGGATTGGAGCCAGTCCAACCCGAACTGGGCGTGATCGTAATGCACAAACTCCGCGGGTGCGCCCGGGACGCCGGAATGGTTCGCGGGCGGCTCACCCTCAACGTAATTGTCAGCGAGGCGATCGCGTTGGCGCTTTTGAATCTCTGCCAATTCCGCTTCCGTATAGAATTCTTTCCCGGCCAGCGCCTTCGGACGTTGCAAAGGTGTAACGGTGTTGTTGGTCCATACTCCCTGAATGTCGGGCTGGCCATCGGGCGTACGTGGCGGAGTCCACGTCCCTTTCGTGGTCTGGCCCGCAGCGGACACAATCACAAGTATCAGCGCAGCGATTGAAGCGAGAACATACTTTGTCATGGGGAACCTCCCGGTCTTTACCTGCCAAGGTACAGTCGGATTCATTCGAAGTCAAGGAAGGTTGAACCTCGCTCGAGGATTCTTAGCCGCAGCGGACGGTGAACTCCAGGCCGCCCTCAAAGGGCAGGGTCATCGTGCGCAATTTGTTCGCAGGATCGTTCACAAAAGCAAAGTAGTCGTTATAGGCGTATCGGAATTGCTCGGTGTTATCGCAGATGACCACTGCGCCTTCGCGCAAGCGATGCGCGACCAACTCCAGGGCCGGCCGCGCCATCGGGGTCCAGATGTCCACGAGCATGAAATCCACTGGTCCGCCGACGTCAGCCAGCGTCTGGCGCAAATCCCCTTCGCGCAGCTCAATGAACTGCACCAGGCCGGCTTCGGCAAAGTTCGCGCGGGCAGCCTTAACCTTGTTCGGTTCGTGTTCCGTCGCAACGACAATGCCTTTGCCGCCTGCTGCGCCGACATTGTCACGTACTGCCGCAGCGAGGAAAAGAGTTGAGACTCCGAACGACGTTCCCGCTTCGACGATTCGCCTGGCGCGCAAGCTGCGACACACCTGGTAGCAAAATTCAGCTTTGTTGCGATCGAGCGCCACGAGCTTGTCGCTCAAGAACTCATTCATTCGCGCATCCATCGTATTCCAATCCAGAGAGCTTTCTTTGGCCCGGGTTGTGTAATACGATTCCATTGCTTCGCTTTGGCTTGCATGTTGCGCATACAGACGATCGAGCAGTTCGTCAATGGGTGGGCCGAGGTTCAGTTGTTTGTTCATTGCGGGCTGATTCTATCAGCCCGCCCAAGTCAAATTCGCAATCAAATCATTGAGCTGCGATTGGGTGGCACAAATACTACATCCCGCAGACGCCCCGTTTGTGACAGCCGCCGCAAAAATTTTTTGCGGCGGACGCGAGTCCGCTAAGGCGAGCCCATACTTTATAAATTCCCAGAGAATGGAAAGTGGACTATCGAAAATCAGGATCTGCCGCTTGAAATCAGGCGATCGCCGAGCGAAATCAACAGCTTCCGGAGGACAATTTTTTCTTCGAAGCAACAGGAGCGCCTGACCCGAGCCCCACACTTGATACAACGCGCGAAGACAGAGAGTGGACAACGGAAAGTCAGGAGGCCGCGCAGCATTTCCGGAAAGCAGCTCACGATTTTCAGATGCCGCCCGGCATCTTCGGAAGCTATTCAGGATTTGCAACTCGCGCGCGGCATCTCCCGGAAGCAGCCTTCCTCCTTGAGAAGCCGTGCAGCATTTTGGGGAAGTAGCCGGCGACTTTGAAATGCTGGGCGGCATTTTCGGGAAGCAGCTCGCGACTTTCAAGTCCGGCGCGGCATCTCCCGGAAGCAGCCTTCTTC
>QHWY01000253.1:0-12280 GCA_003223875.1 Acidobacteriota bacterium
CGCTGCACGTCAGACTACTCGGATCGCCCCAGGAAACGGCCGCCACAATCAAATTACCCGCGTTCGTCGCCGCGTTAAACGCCGCCACAATATTACCGCCGCCACCGTTGTTGGACAGTCCCGCAGTTTGCACGAAGGCGGAAATAACCGAACCAGGAGCGTTAGAGACTTGCACCGTGACTGGAGACGCTGTCGCTGTATTTCCGGCTGCGTCCCGAACCACGGCTGTCAATGTGTGGGCTCCGTTGATTGCTGTCAGCGTATTCCATTGGACAGCCCACGGGCCTGCCGTAAGTTCGGTACCCAAGTTCGCCCCATCGAGCTTGAACTGGACTCCAGCTACTCCAACGTTGTCAGACGCTGTGGCGGCAACACTTAGGCTGCCCGACACCGTAGTACCATTTGCGGGACCTGAAATCGATACCGTAGGTGGCGTCGTATCGGGCGCAGAACTTTGTGAATATAGCGATGGACGTTCGCTGCCGACCCAGGCGGGGTTGTGTCCTGCACTGCTTTTGTCCGAGATGTCGCTAGGTGTCGGATTCAAATTGAGGTACCAGATATTCGACGCTCCAGCTACAGTGGATAGCGCTGCATTCGCTTCGCTCTGTATGTCGGAAAGAGACAGATTGGTTGAATAAACCTGTATGCCGCGAAGGATCCCGTTGTAGACCTCATGGCCTGGATTCCACGGCGCATCACCGAATGTCAACGCCGGGAATGGTGGATACTTGTTGCCATACGTCGCACCGGAGCTCTGTCGCGTGCTGTAATCCAATACTTTGGTTGTATCTGGTAGATCCCAATAGAGGGTTGTATGCTTGTATCCCTGGCTGTCTGCCCATGCCACCAAAGCTTGGGTGTACCAACGGTTATAGGAGACGTCGTTGCTAGTCAACCAATCGACTCCCTGATCCGTAGCAATTTCCCACTTGTGAGTCCAGGTATCTGGGTACGGATACGGATGGGCTCCGTAAAATGTGTTTGGAGTCCCGTTGTCCCAGGTGAAAGCACCATCGTTTCCCCAGAAGAACGTCGTGTAGTAGCCATTTTGCTGGCGCGGATATGCGCGCCAAATGTAGGTAGCCGGATAGATCGCGAGAGGATTGGTGAACTTGAACCGCATGGTATTGTGAACACCGGCATTGCCGGGAAAATCAAGTCCAGTGATGCCAGCCGGCGCAGGCGCCGACTGCGTTGTTCCCTCAAACAGCATGCAACCGAACGCGATCAGTAAGACAACCATTGTGCAACTGAGCGGTTTCATGACAGTCTCCCTCAAACAAGCTGTAACCAGCTTGACCGCAGCCTGCCATCCATGGCATGCGCCAAACCATCCATGGGGCGCAAAGACCCTTCACCTTGTTTTCATAGAACTTTTGGCACTACCAGCGGCAACCCGAGCAATCTCCGGCCCAATGCCTGCAAAACGCAGGATTGCTCAACATACAGTGGGATAACCTTCGTGACAATGCGCACTTACAATGAAGTTACTCGGACGCGATCAATCTAATTGAACGGCGGTGGCTGTGGTACGGTTTTGCGCGATAAGTGATTCGAAACGCAACCGTTGAAGCTTTCCACGATCGGCGGCAACGTCGTCTCTCCGAATACTTGGTCACATATCGGTCGATTCGATGCCGTATTGACCAATGTTCTTGCATTATCAGAATGCCTGTGGACCGGTTTCTTTCTGCTTGGCACGCGGTCCCGTGAATGGCCTGGGTTGGCTTCCCGAAATTGAAGCGGCGGATGGCCGCCGCTTCAATTTGTCCGAACTCCTACTGTACGGGACGCAAGCTTGCCGCGGGCATTGGAGTCCCATCCGCGGAATTAAAGTAGATTCCCCCCGAGCCGGTTTGGCCGAAGATGACGAACTGTGAGGAGTAGCCGGCGCCGCTACTAACGACATGCGGAAACACAACTTCTGAATCCGTCACAGTATCGCTGTCATTGCGCGGCGGGGTGGGTGTGATGAGAAAATCCCCACGTTCGTTGTATCGCGCGCGTAATCCAACCACGCCAATGGGTGAGCTTGCCGTCACCGTGATGAAGCCACTGAAATTGTTTGGTGACGACGGGAAGAGCTCTTTGACGAATCTTGCAGTTTGACCATTGGCCGGGATCGTTACCGTTGTGGACTGGCCCACTGTAGAACCGTCCATTTGCGTCAGTACAAGGTTGACCGTCACCGGCGCTTGTCCCGGATTTGCGATGGCAACGCCGCTCTGTATGGAAAGAGGCTGTGTCACCGGACCTGACGTTTCTGCATACATCCGGAATGTCGATCCCGTCGATGCGGCTAGAATGCTGGCCTGGCTCACAAGGATGCCGCGATCGAGATAGGAGAACATTTCCACGGCGACCGGGGCATTCCCGATTGACGGCGTGATTCGGATCGAGCCGGTCCGGACGGTGCCCCCGGAATTGCCCGTTACCAAACGAACTGCACTGCGCGGTGCAATACCATAACTAAATATGGAATTCGTTATGCCATTGACCGATAGACTCAACGGCGTTGCGTCTTGATTAATAGAGCCGGTGCCGAAAAACTGAACTCTACCGTTTATGGGATCATCGGATGGATTCGTCAGAACCACTTGCGTCGTCCAACCTGCGCCATCTGTAAAGTGCGGCAACAGAACGGCATTGTTATTCAACTCGCCCAGAGACGCCACCGGCAGAAGTGAGATCAGGAACTCACTGCGTTGATTGATGAATCCCTGAATTGCAGTCACACCCACAGGAACCGACGCATTGAAGGTGAAAGTCCCTTCCATTGACGTACTGCCATTAAAGGGATTCTGATTCAGAAAGCGCGATATTTGCTGATTCGCACCCAATGTAAACGAGCCTTGCCCAAAGTTGTTTCCCGATCCATCCGTGAAGTAGAAGGAAATCACAGCGTCTTCACTATTCGGATTTGCAAAGGCAATTCCCGTGTTGATCGGACCATTGATGTTGGCATAAACACGGCCAGACGACATCGTTGGAGTCGCGGGTACGCTCGCCTCTCCGACCAGCACGCCGCCAACTCGACCGCTTAGGATCGCAAATCCGGATAGCGAGGAAGGCGTGGTATCCATCTGCACGCCTGCGTATCCGATTTGCAGCGGGTCCGCTGTTGACGTGGCTGCAGATGCGTTATCCGTAAGTGGGGACCCCTGGCCTGTAAAGAAAGACTTGCCTCCGCTCCCCGAAATCGTGAAGCTGTTTGTGAGCTGATTGTACAAGCGCTTGCGAATGGGATTCGACACCCTTACTGCTACTCCGGAAGAAATCGTCCGTTTTCCGGTGTTATCACGAGCCAGTGCCCTCAGGATATGAGAGCCATTCGACATCTTTGAAGTATTCCACGACATCTTATAGGGCGGAGATGTGACCTCAGCGCCCCAATTTGCGCCATCCACCTGGAACTGGACTCCGGCAATTCCTGCGCTGTCGGAAGCCGTAGCGGAAACGCCTACAGTAAAGGACACCGTCGAATTAATTGCCGGAGTCAGGATCGATACTGTGGGTGCTGTGTTATTGCCGACGGTTACGGAAACCGCGGCAGAAGTCGTCGGGTTTCCTGCGGCGTCTCGAGCGACTGCCGTCAGCGTGTGAGTGCCATCCGTAACGGTCGTGGTGTTCAACGATGTGGAGTATGGTGCGACTGTAACCTCGGCTCCCAAATTCGCGCCGTCCAACTGGAACTGGACTCCCACGACACCCACGTTATCGGAAGCCATCGCAGACACAGCTATCGTTGCTGAAACCGTCGAGCCATCTGCCGGATTTGTCAGGGAAACCGCGGGCGGCACAGTGTCGGGCGCAGCGTTATTGACCGTAAAGGAAACCGGCGAAGACGCTGCCTGGTTACCAGCAGCATCGCGCGCGGCGGCTGTCAACGTGTGTGAACCATTCGCAGCCGCGGTCGTATCCCAGAGTATGGAATACGGCTGAGAGGTGACCTCCGCGCCCAGATTCGCGCCGTCCAGCTTGAACTGCACACCAACTACAGCGACGTTGTCGGACGCGTTGGCTGAAACATTGATGGTGCTTGAAACCGTGGCACCACTCGTTGGAGCGGTGACGGAAACGGTGGGAAGCGTGGTGTCCTGCAGAGGCGCAGGCGTGCTTGCCAGTTTGAAGGCCACTACTTGAGCGAGATATCGATCCGCCGTGGCGAACGTCCAGGTCGCTGCAGTCGGGCCTGGAGCCACAGGCATGCTGTCCTCCGTCGCCAAGTCGGCGCCATTGAGCGAACCACGCAAGGTGAAGTTCGTGCCGGCCTGAATGTTCAAGAGATTTCCGCTGTCATTCATCACCGCGCCGAAAATCAAATCGGTGTTAGACGTATTCGCCGCGGTGCTGGTGACGCTGTTCGCGGCGGTTGTGCCACTGCTAATATTCTTTGCCACCGCATCTACGGGGTTGCTCGCGAGTATCCCAGAGTACTCGTGAGTCAATATCCTTCGATACCCAGGGTTACCGCTGAAACCAGCCGTGACTGTGTCCGTCCCGCCTTTAATATTCGCCGCATAGCAAATTCCTAGCGACTGATTCATCGCGCTATCGTACTGCGTCGTAGCGGTCGTATAGACATTTCCCTGGCTGTCGCTGCACGTCAGACTACTGGGATCGCCCCAGGAAACGGCCGCCACAATCAAATTACCCGCGTTCGTCGCCGCGTTAAACGCCGCCGCAATATTACCGCCGCCACCGTTGTTGGACAGTCCCGCAGTTTGCACGAAGGCGGAAATAACCGAGCCAGGAGCGTTAGAGACTTGCACCGTGACTGGAGACGCTGTCGCTGTATTTCCGGCTGCGTCCCGAACCACGGCTGTCAATGTGTGGGCTCCGTTGATTGCTGTCAGCGTATTCCATTGGACAGCCCACGGGCCTGCCGTAAGTTCGGTACCCAAGTTCGCCCCATCGAGCTTGAACTGGACCCCGGCTACTGTCACGTTGTCAGACGCCGTGGCGGTGACACTTAGGATACCCGACGCTGTAGTACTATTTGCGGGACCTGAAATCAATACTGTAGGTGGCGTCGTATCGGGCGTATTACTCACCGTCATGGTCACTGGCGCAGAAGTTGTCGAATTGCCTGCGGCATCGCGAGCTACGGCCCTCAGTATGTGACTACCATTCGTCACGGTCGTGGTGTTCCATGATACGGAATATGGCGCAGCTGTTTTTTCGCTCCCCAAATTCGCGCCATCCAGCGTGAACTGAACGCCAACGACTCCCGTGTTATCCGAAGCCGTCGCCGAAACGTTTACGGAGGTGCCAGACACGGGGCTACCCGATGTTGGAACGGTTATGGAAACTGTGGGTGGAGTTGTATCCGACGATGGCGGCGGCGTACTGCCGTTGGCCATAGCTATTGGCTGCGTCGAAACGATCACGTCGTCATACCATGTATAGCCAACAGGATGCGTCTGGGCGGGATCTTTTCTGGTGTGATACGGTGTTAACATCACCTGCCCGATTCCATCGCCCTCGCTGCTGCCCCAAGCGATTTTGGCAGATGGGTAATCGAGCGCAAGCTGGCCGTTAACCCATAGTTGAACGCGGCTCTGAGGCGCGTTCGAGGTACCACGCACCTCTATGCGGACCGTAAATTCCATCCATTGGTTCGCCTTATAGCGGATGCACGGTGGCTCGGCATACCCCGGTGTGTTATAAGGGCAACCCCGCACATCCTGGATTCCGTAATCATCCGAACCCGATTGCCCATATAAATCAGGCACCCCACGCAGCCAGGTATTCCACATGGTGACTTCGATGTCGCTCGAACTGCCTCCCAGGGGTGGATTGCCGTACATGATCTCTTGTTTCCAGCCGGTGCAACCGCCTCCCAGACATTGGTACGGGATTGATATGAAGTTCGGGTCGAATCTTTGATAAAACTGCATGTACACCACATTCCCCAGGGGAGAGCCTGGAGCGATGTACCCGAATGTACCATTGGATAGACGCTGAAACACTTCCGTGAAGTATCCACTCGAATTCGCGTCGGTATTCGACCCGATCGTGAACTTCAGAGAGCCCGCGCCGGAATGAGTCGTCGAGTTGTCGATGACAGGATACACGCATTGGTTGTTTTGGATCGTCGCGTATACGTTGCCCGGACCGGACCGGTCTCGGGAGATGTTATTAAATTTTTGGGTCATTAAAAAGGGGTCATTATCGCAGGCGCTCGAAGAAGAGTTAAAGTCATTTTTCCCCGGCCAGCCGTAATTGAGCTGGGTCACGTTATCAAAATCGAAACATTTCAGAACGCCCGTCTGTGCGCACTTGGCGGCAAACGTAAGAGAACTTGGCGGCGGTCCGGATGACGCATTGTTCACGGTTAAGCTGAAGCTTGTGGTGTGATTCACGGCACCGGTTGCAGTGACAGTTATCGTGTAGGTCCCGGACGGCGTGGACGCTGCAGTAGAAATAGTCATCGTTGAGGAACAGGTTGGAGAACACGATGCCGACGAGAAAGACGTCGTAGCGCCGGACGGCAGACCCGAGGCAGAGAAGGAAACCGATTGAGTTGTTCCCGAAACGAGAGTACTCGTGATGGTCTCGTTCACCGATGAGCCTTGCGTGACGGTTTTGTTGCCATTATTCGAGAGAGAATAGTCAAAGGGTGCCGGCACGGGCGGCGGAGGGGTGCCGCCGCCTGCCGAATGTTTATACAGATTGACTTTGCAGTTGTTCTCGCCATTGCAAGTCACAAAGACATTGACACCATAGGTATCAATTGGTCCTCCGATGACCCCCGTCAAGGGATTGCCGCCGGCAGGGCCGTTGTATACTGATGTCCAAATCGGGACCGCCGAGCCACTGGCTTGCAAGCTCCAGGTATCAGTTACGACGTCGTACACATAAAATTGCTGGCTCTCGGTAAAGACAAGGTACTTTCCACTAACCGGATCGACGGTAAAAATGGCGTGAGTCACTCCAAGACCGACAGGCGCGTCCTTTAAGGCTGTCACTTGTCCGCTGGCATTCAACTTCCATATCTTCCGGCCATCGCCTCCATTCACATCGTTTCCGCCGCCAAAGACAAGCACCTTGTACACCGGATTATATTCGGCAAAATTGTGGGGATCGCCCATTTGATAGGCAGCCGCCTGGCCCACGCGCACCCATTGATTGGTGCCGAGATCTAATTTCGTAACACCGCCGAGGTTAACGTTCTCATCATTGACCCAGATGATTCCATTCAATTCAGGGAAATAATCAATACCGTTACAACACGCGTGATACCGGATAACGTCATTGGTTGCCAGCGTGGTCCACTCGCCAGTATCGATATTCCAGCGGCGGATGAACATATCTCCGGGAGGACGGAAGTAAAAGTACCGATGGACAGGATCGATGGCGGCATGGTCGTAGCCATGGGAACGACCAGCCGTAAACCAGCTCTGCTGAGGCAGCAAGGACCACCTATTGGTATTCTCATCATATTGCACGTGCCTCATGACGGGAGTACCCACGAGATAATGATCACCACCCAAAAAATAGAGACGATGTCCAACAGAATCCCATTTGATGTACTCGGCGTAGGGATTAATCACTCTGCTGGCTCCCTGGCTGTCGGAAAAAATGGGATTGATATTATTTGTCGTGAGCTGTGCCCACGTTCCCGGCTGCATTGAAGCAGCAACATTTGCTAAAGTCGTGCTGGCAGCAGAGGTGCTATGCACCTCAAAGAGCATGCAACCCAACGCGATCAGTAAGATAACCACTGCGCAACTGAGCAGTTTCATGTCAGTCTCCCTCAAAGTGGCGACAACGAGCAATCTTCGGCCCAATGCCTGCAAAACGCTGGATTGTTCAACGTACAGTGGGATAACCTTCATTAAAATGCGCACTTACAATCAAGTTACTTGGACGCGATCAATCTAATTGAACAGCGGTGGCTTTGTAGCGGTTTGGCGCGATAAATGATTCGAAGCGCAACCGTTGAAGCTTTCCACGATTGGTGCAACGTCGTCTCTCCGAATGCCTGGGCACTATGGTGTTCGATGCCGTATTGACAAATGTTCTTGCAGTATCAGAATGACTGTGGACTTGCTTAGAATCTCTGCGATGAGCAATCACTAGGCGGGGTAATTTGATTTCTCAACTAAAGGCATTAAGAAGCCAGACTCTCCTTCGTATTGACCGATTCCGTAGGGGCCGTTTATTTCACGATAGCCGGTCTGACACAGACCTGGACCGGCACTTATGTGAGGCTGTGTCGTGGCTGAAACGGGCGCAAGACTACGGCGTCGATCGTGGCGTGTCCTATGGCGCGGACTTTGGTGGTCCGTTTCTGGACAGCTATCCGGAGACGACGGGCTACATCATTCCCACCTTCATCAAACTCTCCGAGTATTATGAAGATCAATCGTTGATGGACCGTGCAATTGAAATGGGCCGGTGGGAAAGTGAAGTTCAGATGGATTGCGGCGCTGTGATGGGAGGTCGAATCAATCCTAACCCCGCCCCGGCTGTGTTTAACACCGGTATGGTACTGTTGGGATGGGCAGCGCTCTGTGAACGATGGGGTGAAGCGACGTTTCTCCGTGCAATCAAGCGTGCCGTCGATTGGCTGCTCCGCCTGCAGGATCCTAATGGAAACTGGCGCAAAGGCAACTCCAGATTTGCGAATCCGAGTACTACCGTTTACAACGTAAAAGCAGCCTGGGGAATGGGCGAGGCCGGGCGTGTGGCGCAAATTCCCGAAGCCATCGCAGGCGCCATTCGCAATGCCGAGTTTTGCCAGTCGAAACAAGCTCCGAATGGCTGGTTCGCCGATTGCTGCCTCACCGACGCCACCCAACCGCTTCTGCACACCATCGCTTACGCGATGCAGGGACTGATTGGCATTGGATGCCTTACAAATCGTGAAGACTTTATCCGGAGCGCCGTCCGAACTGCCGACAGCCTTATTATGCTGATGGACAGGGAGGGCTTTATTCCAGGCCGCATCGGCCCAGACTTCAACGGCACGGTGGACTGGTGTTGTTTAACCGGTACTGCACAGACGGCAATCGTTTGGGGAAGGCTGTTCCAACTGACGGGCAACGCCAAATACTCGGAAGCCATGCACCGTGCCAATCTTTACTTGCTGCGCCGACACGATATCGATAATTCAGACCCTCGTCTTCGTGGAGGCGTTCCTGGATCTTGGCCGGTCTGGGGTGACTATGGACGGCTGATGATTCTCAATTGGGCTACGAATTTCTTCGTCGAAGCTTTATTGATGGAAAAAACCATCATGAGCACAACTGCGGATATAAATTAATGTGGTTCCCGCAATCCCTCCGCAGTCTGAAGCCTCCCCTGAAGCGCTTTCGGAACCGTGTGCGATCACGTTATCTGAATCGTTTCTATTCCTTCACCCCAGCTGATTTATCTCAAAAGCTTCGAGATCTCGGCGTCAAGACAGGCGATGTGCTATGTGTTCATTCGTCTTTTGATCAGTTCTTGGGATTTCAGGGTAGCTTCGGTGACGCAATTCACGCGTTACAGGATTCTGTGGGACATGAAGGCGGGATTCTCATGCCCACACAGCCTTTCACCGCGACCGCCGTAGATTACGTTCGAACTCACCCGATAACAGACTTGGCCCGCGCGCCTTCGCTGATGGGACTTATGACCGAAATCCTGCGACGCACTCCTGACGCGATAAGGAGTATTCATCCAACGCACCCCGTTGCCGCCTGGGGTAATAAGGGCCGGCGGCTCCTGGGAAATGACTGGGAAGCTCGCACGCCTTGCGGCTATGGTACTGCCTACCACCGGTTGCTCGAGTACGAAGGCAGCGTATTGATGCTCGGCACAGGCGTGCAGGTGATGACTTTCTACCATTGTATAGAGGAACTGATCGAGCCCCTGATGCCGTTTTCGCCATTTACAAGTCAAGAATATAGTCTCCAGACCCGAGATCTGAGAGGAAGCCTCTATTGTTCCCGTATGAGGCTCTTTGAGCCTGCGGTCTCGGCAAGGCGCCGAATGAACGTGCTGGTACCGGAACTAAAAAGGCGGAACTCCTGGAGGGAGGGAAAGATAGGCCGTCTTGACATCGTCCTCCTACCGGCCACCGCTGTACTCGAAGCGTGTGTCTCGATGGCGAAAAGAGGCCAGTTCTGCTATCTATCGGATCGGGCCTGAGAAACTCGGAACCGATCTTCCGACGATCGTCCGATCGGCGGCAGGTTCTGAATTGCCGAAATTGTCCTTCTTCCAAATGAGCCGACTCAACTCTTTCTGATCGACTTGAAACAACACTTGCATTGCTCTTCGTTCTCTCTGTGAAGCCGGCAGCCAGTTCGGCACCATACCCCAAGAGACCTGGAGAGTTCGAAACACATTCGGATGATTTTCAGCCCACTCATACTCCGGATGGGGCTTCAATTCGGGAGCTTGTAGATATAGAGCACCTCCCGCCAGGTTTTTATTGAATCTCCGCCAGTTATCTACGTAGATGTAATTAATATTTTCGCTCGCGAGAAGCTGCAACCATTCGGAGTCAGAATGATAGAGCGGCTTACCTATAGGCACGGGCATAATGACATGATTTGTAAACGACTGCCCATATAATAGATGTGTTCTCCATTCTCCTACTGCCTGAATTCGCGAATTTTTGACATTTTTGTAAACCCATTCTTGTACCGGCCAATCGTCATAACCCAACCCCTCGGTGAATCGCCATTGTTCCCGCGCAATATGATTTATTCCAAAGATCACAGTAAGAAGTACCGTGCCAGTCACACCGACAACCCAGCGCGATATGCGGACAGGATGCTGACTGAACCAAGCGCCTGTGGCGTACAGAGTAGGGACAACGACGATTAAGCCAGTCAACCAATAACCAGTGATTCGACTTGTTGCTTCAGCAGCACCCAAGAGCACGACCAACCAAGAGGCTTCAACAAGGGAGCCTGACAAAGGCAAACAAGCACCACAAACCAGCAGTAGGATCCACAGGGGTATAACCCGCCGAAAATCCCATGGGAAGTTTGCGCGCATGTTCGGCATATAAAAAAGTACGGCTATGCAAGCCAGAGCAAGAACTGCGATGATCCACTGCCCAGTCCGGTCCGGCATAGCCCATCGATGGCGCATTGACCTGATGATGAAGAACAGTAACGCTACTGGGCATATTACAGTGAGCCACGGTCCAAGTTCGTAGAGCAGTTGGTTATAGAATCGCAGCAAGAACCATGGGTCAGACGCAAGCTCGAAACCGGGATTCTTCAGCGGACCTGGAAAAAGCACGTGTGGACCCAGCGCAAATTCCACTGGATAAAACGGATTTCCGAATTTGACCCACGTACGAACGTGCCATGCGCCACCTAATAGGAATACAATGACCAACCACACGATACCTCCAGCCAGCGCATGGCTTCTTGTTCGGAACAGACAAACACGTCTGACGCCAGTAACTAGTGCAATCGGAATTAAAAGGCCCACGTAAATAAATCCCCACGGTTTCGCGCCCCACGCAAAACCGGACATCAACGCGGAAATAGCTACATCACTCCACCGCCCCTGTTTCGCCCAGCGGAACATATAGAGCAGTCCCACTCCCCAGGCGGCGGCAGCCACGATGTCGGTGTAGGGCGTCGCGGCTTGCCTGACCGCAAATGGAACGCATAGACCTACAGCGGCGAGCGGTCTCGCAATCCCTGGATCTTGTCCGAGGTCCACTGCCAATGCGTACACGACGAGTATCAAGATGGGCCAAAACGGAATGCCTAACAGTCCCACAGCGGTGTCGCTTAAGGTCGGGCTGATCAACCACGCGTCAAGCAAGAAACCAATCGGAGGATAGTTCATGAAATCGTTCAGTGGTCGATTTACGGGTCCTATACTCCCCGTCTGAAGCCACTCGATGGCGAATGGGAGGTGGTACCCACTAATATCGTCCGCTGCTTTGGATCCATACCGCAGAGCCATATAAAAGCTCAGGCCAATCAGGATAACGACACCGATACTGCCCAACGACATCCAGCGTGAGATCTTGTGGCCTCCAAGCGAAACGGCCGGAGATTTCCGCCATCGAGCCAGGCCGAACCATAAAAATGCGAACCCGTACCATATCTCAAAGCGCAAGAGGCCAAGTGTTCCGAGAATTAGACCCGTTGCTCCCACCCATAAGGCGGATAACATCGCAATCAAAATCAAACGGCGAGAAGTGGCGGCTGGAACCGCCCCGTTTGGTTCAAGCACGGTCAGCGCAAAATCGGCAGCCCAATCGAAAAGTAGAACATTCACGAGCGCCTGGACGGCGAAACGCCACAAGATC
>QHWY01000253.1:12352-18315 GCA_003223875.1 Acidobacteriota bacterium
ACGGTCCACGGGCGTTGTCTGTACCTTTCTAAATCGTGTGCACGCATGGAGGCGGCCTCCGTCCGCTTGTAGGATGGACTCTAAGTCTGGCCGATTTCTGCAGTTTCGCTATATTTCGCGCTTGTTTCGGAGAAAGCGCACGACTTGGGGTAATTGGAAGGGAAGACGATGGCTTATTGGGCATGAAGGTCTGACATACACGGAGGGTCTTTCAATCTTATTTTGATTCGGCTTCACCTGGTCAATGTCACGAGCTGCGGCTGTTCGCGGCAACAGGTACAGACGACTTTACGGATTTTTGCTCATATAGCCCGCGGGCCCAACCAGACCTGATGCGGACGAGGTCTATAAACATCTGTAAGCTATCGCGAAACATACTCACCTTGGTTCCACTGACGTGGTTCCATCTTGTTGGAACTTCGGCGATAGAGAATCCAAACCGGTTCCCCAAGAACAACACTTCTACGTCGAAACCAAAACCACTGAGCCTTTGCGCAGAAAACAACATTTCGGCGGATCGCGCACTAAATAGCTTGAATCCACATTGTGTGTCCTGAAAGTGAAGGCCCGTAGCGATTTTGACACAGCTGTTGAATACCCTCCCGGCCAATTCGCGCAAAGTAGATTGATGTAGGCCGATGAGCGATCTGTCCAAAGCACGCGACGCAATCACGATCTCCGAGCCGCGATCATGAGCCGCACGTAACAGCTTTTGGACTTCATCAATAGGGGCAGAAAGATCGGCATCGCTGAGCAGCCGCCACTCGCCTCGCGCCTGTAACATACCCTCACGTACGGCGGCTCCTTTTCCACGATTCGGAGAGTAACTGATGATTCTTAGCCATGGATAATTGGTCATCGCTCCTGCTACACAATCCGATGTTCGATCGGACGATCCATCATCTACAACAATCACCTCGATAAACTTCCAGTGTCTGCCACCGATATAGCCGGCTAGAGTTCGGAGTGTTTTCGGCAGGCGTTGCTCCTCATTATATGCGGGAACGACTATCGATAATGATAGATCAGACATCACCATCACCTCGTTTGAGGCCCAAGATCTTTTGAAGGATTAAGCGCTTTAAGGGATGAACGGACGTGCTACCGCCGGTATGCTCACACAGGAACCGAAAACAGACCCCAAGGGCCCCCTTGTCTGCTTCAGCGGCGAACTGGTCGAAACACTGCCATTTTGTTGATCTACAGGCATTTGTCAACAGAAATGAGGAAGAAATATTAGCTACGGATTTCGCGGATTACACCGATTGAAAACTGCGTGATCCCTGTTAATCCGTGGCTAAAAACGTTTAGCGCTGTGTGACGGTGACCATCTGCTCCAAGGTAGCGATGCGCAGCGTGACACTCGCACTCGAGGGCGTTGTTCGGTGTGTCCTTGTACGGATAGAGTTGGACCGTTACAGAGCCCCACGCGCCCGGCTTTGCACAAAAAATCCTGGGCGGTCATAGACCGCCCCTACAGTTTGGCGTGCGCAATTGTAGGGGCGCTCTATGAGCGCCCACGATGTATTTTTTGTGCAAAGCCCACGCGCCCCATCACATCCTGTTCCGTGCCGGCAACCAGTCACGGCCACACCGTTATTCTTACCAATCCTCTTCGTTCGCGTTATACATTCGTTCGCGCGCGTTATACATTCGTCACACTTTGTAAAATCTTCGTTAGGTTTGGCAATCAGGCTTTGACAAAAAATCATTGCTGTCCATAATGCTTCTGCCCCCTTTTTTTCAGCAAGCAAATCACAATTCACGAGTTTCAAGACGGATTGAGAGCGTTTCCTAAGGTCTTATCGGGAGCCGAAAGCATGCCGTTGAGAGCCCCAGATATAAAGGTCGGATGTGCTTTGCAAAGAGGCCTCGGACAAATACCGATTCTCGCGCGGCATACAATCGAAAGAATCGGTCTATTGATCATCGTTTGCATGGCTTGGCAGGCGGGCCAGTCTCTTCCTGCCGTGCAGACGTCCACGATGCCATTTGTAGCTTTTGCCGAAAGCAGTATTCAATCAAGCCAAGGATCGGCCGGTATTAATGTCGGCCATATTGATGGGGACGGTTACATCGATGTTGCTGCTGGCGGCGGCGATTTAGGCTCGAACGTATATTGGTACCGGTATCCTTTGTGGGACAAGTTTCTCATCGGAACGGAGGGAGGCGGGGACGATCTCCAAATCGCAGACATCAATCGCGACGGTGCATTAGATGTAATTGTCAATGGCGGAGATCAGATCATTTGGTATGAGAATCCACGGGGTAGAGGCGCGAGCGTTCAAGATGTGTGGAAGAAGCACATTGTCGATAGCGGGGCCGGATCATACGACCTCGTCGTGCGAGATTTGGACGGAGACGGTCGCGTCGATATCGTTTCCCGGCAAGACTTCGGCTTCACATACTATTATCTGCAAGGCCCCTCCGACACGTGGACGCGGGTGTTGGTGCCGCAAGCTACGCCAGGACATGGCGGTCTCGCCGTCGGCGACATCAATCGTGATGGCCGACCGGACCTGGTGGAGAACGGGTTTTGGCTGCAAGCTCCAGCCGACCGTCTCAACGGCGTCTGGATCAAGCATGACATCGTCGGCTGGGATTCCGGATCCAGTGTTGGTTTAGCGGATATCAACCACGATGGGCGGCTAGATGTCTTTCTTAGCGTTTCGGGGTCTAGTGTCGGCTCGCTCGCTTGGTTTGAGGCACCCGTCGATCCCATAAACGGAAACTGGATTCGGCATGACATCGACACTATCCAAAATGTTCGCCGGTTCCACTTGATCGATATCAACAAAGATGGCGCGGAAGATCTAGCGTTCGCCGAGACACCTCAGTCAAGTAGCAAACGCGTCGGAGTGTACTATAACAGAGGACTCGGAATGTCATGGATGCTCGACGTGCTCTCAACCGAGGGATCGCACAATACCGCCGTGGGCGACATCGGCAATGATGGCGACATAGACTTAATCGGTACAAGCAATAAGATCTTCGCGTTGGATGCTGGCGCGTTGAAATTGTGGCGCAATGAGCTTCACGCGGAACTGCCTCCAACAGGGGTTAAAGCAAGTGCGTTCGTTAGCCGAGATACTTCTGTCTCGGGGCCATCTGTTCCGGGTAACCTCAACGCAACTCCGGTCTCCGATACTGAAATCGATTTGTCCTGGAGCGCATCGTTCGACGACATGGGGATTGCTGGGTACAACGTATTTAGAAATGGAAAACAAGTGGGGACAACTACCCAGCTTACTTATGCCGATACCGGCCTCCTATCAAATGTTACCTACTCTTACACAGTTTCGGCATACGATTCGGCCGGGAACGTTAGCGCACCGACAGCTCCTGTAAAGGCTACCACACAAGAAACGGCCATTTATGGATTGGACTTTCCAGGAAGTTCGGGCGACACGTTCAGATTTCGTTTTCTGAATCCACTCAGCATCTATCCAGCGACTTACATCTGGCGCGCTTATCCACGCGTCCAACCATACTATTTCACGACATTCTTTTGGGGTAATGATGATGGTCAAAACAATGTGAATACGTTTCTCTGGGATAACAGGAGCTCAAATAGCTTTTACGGCGCCCATCCATATCCTATCTGGCCTAGCTACACTTCACATAAGTGGGAGATTGCTACGGACAACAGCGGCGATTATGTGAGCGATGAGAACGTCGTTTTCAACCAATGGTATACGCAGGCACTCGTCGCCTGGGCGGATAGCTCGGGTCATAAACATACCGATTTTTACTGGAATCTGCCGGATACCAGCAAGATCGTTACGCACACGACGGGTACCAATTTTGGCAATAAGAATCCACCAGTTCCTGCGCTTACTTTCGGCGATGCTCCTTGGAATCCGGGGGATGAGGTGTATGACGGAATATTGCGGGGCATTCGGGTTTACTCGACGAATCTATCGGTCTCAGACATTCTGAGCGAAGCGAACGCGCCATTATCTACAGACGCTGGTGCATCATCCATTTGGTATCTGAATCTGAACCCGACTCCAACGGATATCTCAGACAAAAGCGGGGCGGGGCATGATCCGTCCTGGGTTGGATCACTACGGCCATCACTTTATACAACGTCAGTGGCTACACCGCCAACAGTCGCCTCGCCCGCATCGGCAAGCCCCAGTCCTGTAGCGGGAACAGTGACGAACTTGAGCGTCCTCGGCGCGGACAACCGTGGTGAAGCAAGTTTGACCTATACGTGGGCAACAACCGGGACTCCAGCCGCGGCCGTGAGTTTTAGCGCCAATGGAACAAACGCGGCGAAGAACACAGTGGCGACGTTCACGAGAGCGGGCAGCTACACTTTTCAGGTAAGGATTACAAATGGGTCCAATTTGACAGCGACGAGCACTGTTAATGTAACGGTGAATCAAACCTTCACAGCCCTCAGAGTTTCCCCGTCGACTGCAACCTTGGCGGTCGGTGCAACGCAACAGTTCACGGCGACGGCTACGGATCAGTTCGGAGTTGGCTTAGTGTCGCAGCCACCGATTAGCTGGAATGTCGACGGAGGTGGAACAATGAGTACCGCCGGATTGTTCACGGCGGATGCGACGCCTGGTGGGCCGTACACGGTGACGGCATCGAGTGGGAGTGTGAATGGCACGGCGAGCGTGACCGTGAGCGCGACATCGCCCCCGACGGTGGCGACTCCGGCGACGGCAACGCCGAATCCGGTGACGGGGACGACGACGAACTTGAGTGTTTTAGGTGCGGACAATAGCGGGGAAGCTAATCTGATCTATACGTGGGCGACGACGGGAACCCCACCAGCGCCCGTGACATTCAGTGCGAATGGGACGAATGCGGCGAAGAATACAGTGGCCACGTTCACGAAAGCGGGCAGCTATAGTGTTCAAGTAACGATCAAGAATCCATCGAATCTGACGGCGACCAGTAGCGTAAATGTCACGGTGAATCAAACACTGACAGGGATTAGCGTCTCTCCATCGAATGCGACAGTCCCGGTAGGTGGAACGAAGCAGTTCACAGCGACGGCGACGGATCAGTTCAGCACGGCGTTGGCGTCGCAACCATCATTTGCATGGGCTGTCAGCGGAGGTGGAACGATCACCAGCGCAGGGCTGTTCACTCCTGACGGTACGGGATCTGGCCCGTACACGGTGATGGCATCGAGTGCAGGTGTAAATGGCACCGCCAGCGTGACAGTGACAGGGTCAACAAGCGGCATAAGTTATGTGCAAGGGGCGAGCACGACTAGCGATACTGGCGCGACGTCAATCTCTCAGGCATTCGCGGCTGCGAATGGTTCCGGAGACTTGATTGTAGTTGCTCTTTCTTGGGGCAATAGCTCGTCGGTGACGTGTTCGGATTCGTTAGCGAATACCTATGCCGTGGCTACGACGCAATACGACAGCGTGAAAAATCAGTCGCTGGCCATTTGTTATGCGGTCAACGTGAAGGGTGGGACGAATACGGTAACGGCGACGTTCGGTAGCAGTGCAGCATATCGGCGGTTGCTGGTTCATGAGTATCAGGGAGTCGTGTCGGTGAATCCCGTGGATGTGGTGGCGAAAAATGTGGCGGATGGGACGACGGGATCGAATGCAATCACGAGCACGGCAGCCGGTACAACGGTGAGTGGGGATCTGATCTTCGGAGCGGTTATGGACGACTCCGGGCTGACGACTATCACGGCGGGCACAGGTTTCACGCAGCGACAGTCCGTCAACAACGATTTAGCGACAGAGGATCTGGTGCAGACGGCTGCCGGATCTGTCGCGGCAACCCAAACTTTCGCTGCGGCCCACCGGTACCTGGCCCAGATGGTGGCATTCAAAGCAAACGCATCGGGGCCTCCGAATGCACCCCCGACGGTGGCGACGCCGGCGACGGCGGCGCCGAATCCGGTGACGGGGACGACAACGAACTTGAGTGTTCTAGGTGCGGACAATGGCGGGGAACCGAATCTGATTTATACGTGG
>QHWY01000254.1 GCA_003223875.1 Acidobacteriota bacterium
TTCTCCGTACACGTAGAGGACCTTGAAGTTGCTACGCGGATTATTAAACTCGCAAAGTGGTTCGCCATCAACTTCAATCCAACTGTGACAGTCCAGATTGTTTTTAGCAAACCTTATGCCTATGAGAAGGACAGGATCATAAGCGAACCGCCGCAACAAGCTATACAGGACAAAGGAGCGAATCAGACACTCTCCGACGCCAAAACGCGGCGCCCGTCTTAACAGGGCATTGACGATATGGGCCAATTCGTAAACAGAGAGTGAGCAGTCCCGGCGTCTCGTCTTCGGTTCAAGAACGGATAACACCCTTGGTACCGGCATCACTCTAATCATCGCCGGCAACAGCGCAATCAGCGCACCAGAGCGCATCAAAGGGTAAATCTCGCAAGCTTTGGGTAGGCGCACTATTTGAGTGTTAATGAAGGTGGCGTGTAGCCACAGGCCGAAATCCAAACCCCTACCGGAGACTTAAGCTGTAGCAAGTTAGCGACTCATTTCGCGGCGCCGACACGCTACCGCCATTTCAGCCCCATCGGATTCCTGCGGTAAGTCCGCGAACGATAATCCTTTAAAGGCCGACTAAGATGACCGATTCTTTCGTCCAGTTGAACATTTGTCAACAAAGATCCACAAAGATCCTCCCCAAAATTTTTCCCGCGCGATGCGGACTGGTCTTTATGACTACTAAATAAAAGACTTATCAGTTGAGTTGCGCTTCGCCTTTTTGGGTAACATTCAGTTTACATTCCGCTAACGGTACTGATGTCGCATGGACGTCATCACAACGTGCAGCAGCAGCCAAACTCCCGTCTTGAGGGGCTTTGCACAAAAAATCCTGGGCGGTCATAGACGTCATAGACCGCCCCTACAGCTTGGGGTGCGCAACTGTAGGGGCGCTCTATGAGCGCCCACGATGTATTTTTTGTGCAAAGCCGTCTTGAGGCGATAACGGGTTTTGATCCCACAACGACCGAGTGCATCATGCGGGCCCGTATCATGACCTTACCGGTCTGCGTGAGGTCACGGAAGCACAAACCGTGGTCATCCAATGACCTGACCTATCCACTGAGGAAGGCAGACGGGAACGTTCACGAACGAGCGAACGCTGCGGGGAATGAGGCGGGACGTGATCCGGCGGGAGTTTTTAGATCTTGTTGGCCTGCAGATACAACTACGTGATATCAACCGACCAAATTGTAGTCGAGGATGCTGCTGACCATTCGGGGCGTCCGCTCCCGAACAGGCTTCACTCGACTGCTATCGATTTCGACGAAAACTGAACGCATCAGCAGACTGACCGAAACAACCAGACGGTCAGTGCCCTTCGTTCTGAGGACGATGCCAGTCAGACCTTCCAACGGTCCAGTTTCAACTCGCACTGCTTCGCCGACCGCCAAATAGGGACAAGGTTCGGCAGGGATACCGGATTCCGTAATGTGTCGAATAGCCGTAAGCTCAGCTTCGTCAACCGGCGTCGCTATTTTTCCTGCGCCAAGCACGGCCATTACGCCAGGCGTGATCACGATTGGCAATCTGGAGTGAATATCAAATCGGCAAAAGACATAGCTAGGAAACAGTGGGAACGACAGCGACTTGATCCGGTCAGACCATTTCCGCTTCAAAACATATGTTGGAAGGAACGTTTCATATCCTTTGGATTCAAGTTGCCTAGTAACATATTTCTCAAAGCGCGGCTTTACATGTAACGCATACCAATGGTCGCTCATCGTGATCTCCAAGTTGGCCTCTTTCGTACGTTATTCCCAAGTCGGCTCCGCCGACACAATTGGGATGCACCTATTCTTACGGCAGACGCGCTTCTGTCAAGTGATTTTTAACGTTGTTTTTATGGGCTCAGGGACGAGGAGAGTTTTTAGTGGGTCACGAACTCTGGGGCCGATGGACGAACAGGGCTGATGTCTTTCTCGGGCTCCGATACGGACGGACCATTCACGTTCCACTGGCTTCGGCGTCCTTCATACAATCGAATTTGAAATTTGCGGTTTATTGCCGCTATGGCGCTGCGGCTACAATTCATCCGATCCGCAATTTCGGGAAGGCTCAATTCGCTGCTGCGTAACAACATGACAATGCGCCTGAGCTCACCTTCCGAAAAGTACCTGCCCTGCGACCTGACCATTACGACCTCCTGTCGCACTTGCACGCGTGCGATTCACGGTGGTTAACGAGAATTTTTTTCGGAGAAGAAGATTTGAATCTGGAGAGGCTACCGCAACGACAGTCCCAACAAGAACCGCCGGTACGGAATTTGGAGAATGCGTTATCGATTATGTATCTCGACGTCTTATTGTCAACATATTATTTTTGCAAAAATGCGGAGGCCGGACCTACGTAGGTAACAGTGGGTGACAGTTTCAGAAGGAACAGTCATTCGCCTGTTTTGATCGGCCAAGGAGAGCAGACGCTTTGTCAACTCTTGTTTGCAATCCTTACGAGTGGCGTCCTTGATCAGAGGAAGCCGTACAGTTGGAATCCAGTCAAGTAAAGTACCGTCAGGAGCACAAACCGAATCTGGCTCGCGCCGGTTTCTTGGAGAGGTTGCAGGTCCAAATCCGAGTGCCCGTCACCGATGTCCAGTTGCAGGTGACAGTGCTAGGGGGGAATATGCAGCGAAGGGCTGACAGGACTGGACCAGAACATCACAGACAGTTAAGAATGAAAGGCCTTGGTCTAGGCGCAATCGTAGTTGCGTCTAGATGTCATAATTGCGCCTAACGGTCTATTAATTGCGTCTAGATATGTTTTAATTGCGCCTATACGATAAACGCAACCAAGGGTTTACCATGCCGAAACCTCGACCGGAACAAGAATTGGAGACCATTGAGAACATCGTCCGCCAACATGGGGGTGGGGTTGGTGCACCAGACATTGCCAAGGCTTTACCCACGGAAATTCCTGAGCGAACACTGCAATATCGCCTCAAAATCCTCGTTGATACGGGCCGCTTAATCAGAGAAGGAGAGGGGCGGTGGGCAAAATATCGTGCGCCCGAAAGAGAGGAGGCGGCGGCAGCAGTAGAGACAGGACTCACCGTAGTACCTCTTTCGAAAGGTGCCAACGAAATCCGCGAGTATCTGCATAAACCCGCTGCGGCGAGGAACCCCGTCGGTTATAACCGCGACTTTCTGGATTCGTATCGGCCCAATGTGACTTCTTATCTTTCTGCAGATGAGCGCACTCGTCTCGCTGAGATCGGTAAACCGAGTTTCAAAGGCGAACCTGCGGGCACTTATGCCAAGCAAATGCTTAGCAAAGGAAGCCACCACCATGTCTTGATCTCTCCAACCGGATTTAGCAGAAGTCGCGAGCGCAAGCGAGAGCGGTCTAAAAAGCTTTTGAAACGTCACAATGATGGGCGGCGATGTAATGCGCGTGCCGTCGTGCGCCTTCATTTGAAGGGACGGGGGCCCGCATGCGTCACGTTCACTTTCGCCCGGCCGGCGACTCTTGTCTAAATCCGCCGTTAGCCCGGCCTATAACCACGCCACCAGCGGGGAAAAGATTTATTTGTCAAGTGAGAGAAAGAAGAATCTCAAGAACGTTGGATTGGCTGCTTTTGGCGGATCCATGGTTGACAGAAGGCCAGTAATAGCCGTATCTATTCGGCTGCACGAGTTTCGAACGATGGCAAACATCGTGCACCGAGACTCTATTTACCGCCCTACAGATCGACTGCTATATAAATACTGGGCCCTACGCATGAGAGATATCTCGGCTACCGCAAAACGGGCGCTCGTGGTGGTTGCCACAATTTGCGCGGTCTATGCCGCTGCGCCTGCTCTGAATCTTGGGTTCGTCTCAGACGATTACATCCATCTCTCGGTCGATAGGAACAAGCCCTGGTACTTCTCTTCCGATCACCTGTACCGGCCTTTGCGAAGCGGTTTCTTCAAGTTGATGGCTGCGTCGTTTGGTCTCGAACCGCAGCCCTATCGCGTGCTCACTCTCCTCGCATACCTGGTTTGTGCCGTTCTCTTCTACCGATACCTGCGGGCGCTCAAGATGACTACTATGGCCGCGACGATGGCGGCCCTCCTCGGATTCTTTACACCACGCAACCATGAGTTGCTGTTCTGGTTCTCGGCAGTTCAGGATCAGATTTGCGTTATTTGGATACTCGCTCTGCTCCTCTGCTGGATTCGGTTCCGGCAGCGTGGGAGCCGCGCAGCATGGGTGGGCTCCGTGTTCTTTCTGGCCGTCGCTCTCGGATTTAAGGAAATAGCGATTATCGCCCCAGTGCTGGCCTATCTGACCGACCGCCTCTTTGTCACACAGCAGAGCGCGACAGAATTCCCCCCCGAAGGCTGGCTTCCTTATTGCGGCTTCGCGGTGACGCTGATTCTCTACGCAGCCTTCGTCTACTCGTATCCTGATGGGCTGCTCCACATGGACGGCGCATCGACCCGTTACGGCCCAAGTAACGCCTCTGTTGCGGCTACAGCTGAAGTGCGTTCGGCATTGAATCTCGTTCTTTCTTTTGAACCCGCATTTGCGCTTCGCGATATCGGATTAGCGCTGACAGTGAAGCTCGCCGTCGTGATAGGACTTCTTGCGGCGCTCGCGGTGCGGTCGAGGAGCAGGATCTGGCCATTCGCGATCGTCTGGGTCCTGGCGGCTCTGGCGCCGACAAGCGCCTTTGCCGGGACCGTAAACGACGACCGCTATCTTTTCCTGGCCGGACTGGGGCTGGCGGCCGCCATCGGCGGATCGGTGTCGGACATTGTTATTCGGTCACGCGGGCTTGCCGCTCACTTCTGCATTGCAGCAGTGTGCATATACTGCATCGCCGGCGCGATGTCTCTCGCCCGCTATCGCGAGGTGTGGAGGACCGCCGCTGCGACAACACGCGAGATTGTCAAGGCAGTGGAAACGATTCTGCCCAAACCCGGTCCTGCGCAGATCGATTTCGTTAACGTTCCCCGCGAAATCAAAGGCATAGCGGTCGTAAACAACGGACTCGGCGGCGCATTCTTGGCGCGCGGTTATCGGGAGCATCTCCAATTGAATATCAATCACGAAAGCACGATATCGGATCCTGTCCAAGACCAGCTCATCGCGGGCATTCGAAACTGCTCCATGACCGATTCGCAGAACGATCGCCACATTCTGCTCATGACTGGTTTCGCGGCCACCGACCACACCGGCTCCTGTGCCGGTCAGGTCATCGCAGAAGATATGCGCGCTCGGCCGTGGGCATGGTACGCCTTTCCCCGCCGCCAAGCGCCTCCGAACAGGTAGCAGACGGATCTACACAAGGTTCCCGTATCGGAATCGTGGCTCTGATTTGATGCTACTTTGAGTAGAGAACCTCAGTGATACCAGGTAACGATGGAATAACGCTCGCCGTCGGTTACGTCCTTGACTTCGTGGTTAACGTTTGGACGAAAGGCTACAATCGTTCCCGGTTCCGGTGATAGCGGAAATCCAAAAGACTCCCATTCAGGTTTTGAGATAAGACCATAAAATACCAATGCGCCGCCGCAAAAGCCGTTTGGTTCCGGCTGATCACTTTTTCGGTTCAAAAAAACAACGACCGAAATCTTACGGGAAAGACGAGTTAGCCCGTTCGGATCATCCAATTCATCTCTGTGCAAACGAAGGTAGTCTCCTTTGCTGTAAAGCAAGAACTGAAGCGGTTCTATTCCAGATAAGCTGGTTTGAAAAAACTGCTCGATCTGACTTTGGACACGCTGTAGCTGAGCTTCTATGATGCTGCTTGTTTCCGTTGAAACCGGTCGGGTGCTTGTCTTTCGAATTTCTTGATTTAC
This sequence comes from Acidobacteriota bacterium, assembly GCA_003223875.1. Lineage (GTDB taxonomy): Bacteria > Acidobacteriota > Terriglobia > 20CM-2-55-15 > 20CM-2-55-15 > 20CM-2-55-15. The sequence goes on from QHWY01000254.1 coordinate 5,790, forward strand.
CTGATACTGAGTGGACTTGCTGAAGATCGTTGCAGCGTTTCCTTCGGCCGATCGCATTTCAGAACACAACTGCAGGCAGAGTTCAGGATCCAGAAAGTTCTTTTGAACAAAGACTCCCAAGCTTAAAAAGAACTGACTATCCGTATACAAGACGAGCGTGATTCTAGCACACACACAAGAATTCAAGTCATGGCTCCGTCAAATCGCGTAGTACGACTTGTAGTTGGACGCCTTGGGATCCATGCAGGCGGAAAGGTTCAGTAACTCGATCCTGCGGAACTCCGTCGAATGACTCTCGCCTTGGTCGTGATGTAGCCTTCGCCCAGCAGCGTTTCGTCTTTCTTCACCGCAGGATCGAAGTTCGTCACGCCTGTGCCGCCGATCTGCGGCAGAATGTTCTTTTCGGCTTCTTTCGCCCATGCGCGAATCGCATCGACCATCTGAACGCGAAAACCAATCCTCAGAACCACTGCCGCAGTTCGATGTGGTAGCCATTCGGATGCGGATTTCCGCTCTCGCATAGGCGTCGGCAGATCGGCTTGGCCAGTTGTGATTTCGCTTCGCGTTAAACGATGGCGGTTTATCTGCCCTATTCCCAGTCGGATCACCACCTGCAGCAGCTAGAACAAGGAAGATTGGGAGCAATCAATGCAGTTTCGTGCTTAAATACCGCTGATGAAAGGTATTGTATTGGCCGGTGGGCTAGGAACTCGCCTGAATCCCTTGACGAAGGTTACCAACAAACATCTGCTGCCCGTATATAACCGGCCAATGATTTATTACCCGATTCAAACGCTGGTGGATGCGGGAATTACCGAAATTCTTATTGTGACGGGCGGCAGGAACGCCGGTGACTTCCTGCAACTGCTAGGCAATGGAAAAGCGTTTGGTCTGAAACATCTCGATTACACCTATCAAGAAGGGGAGGGCGGCATTGCTGCTGCGCTATCACTGGCGGAATATTTCGTAGATGAAGACCTGGTTTGCGTTATTTTAGGCGACAACTTGTACGAGAACAGCATTCGCGAATCGGCGAGCGATTTCGTCCGTCGAGGGCATGGCGCAAAGATCCACTTGAAACGAGTAGAAAACCCGCAGAGATTCGGAGTTCCCATCGTGGACGGCGATCGGATCGTGAAGATCGAAGAGAAGCCGACACAACCAAAGTCGGAATACGCGGTTACGGGTCTGTATATGTACGACTCCACGGTGTTCGATATCATCAAAACTCTTAACCCTTCCAGCCGTGGTGAGCTTGAAATCACAGACGTGAACAATGCGTACATCGAGCGAAACGAAATGACCTATGCCGTAGTCGAGGGCTGGTGGTCGGATGCAGGAACCTTCGACTCCTTGCTCCGCAGCAACATCCTCGTAGCGAACCAATCGTGGAATCACTCTGAAGAGATACCGAAAGACGCCATGCATGCGTTTGCTTCACTGCTGAGATATCAATGATGAAAATTCTGGTAACAGGTGGGGCTGGCTTTATCGGCTCCAGCTTCGTCCGTTTTGTCATACGCACTCGCAAAGACATCAACATGGTGAACTTTGACCTGCTCACGTATGCAGGCAATTTGCGTAACGTGGAGGAAGTGGCGACCAATCCCCGCTACCAATTTGTCCACGGCGATATGGCGGAAAGGACGCAAATTCAAACGCTTTTCCAAGAGCACTGCTTCGATGCCATTGTGAATTTTGCGGCGGAAACACATGTCGACCGGTCGATTCTGGATTCGGCTCCATTCGTACGAACAAATATCGAAGGAACACGCTGCCTACTGGAAGAAGCGCGCCAGCGTAAGATAGCGAAGTTCGTTCAGATTTCCACCGATGAAGTTTACGGCAGCCTTGGGTCGAGCGGCGCCTTCCGCGAAGACACACCGCTTGATCCAACTAGTCCATATGCTGCCAGCAAGGCCGCGGCTGATCTGCTGGTTCTGGCCTACGTCAAGACGCATCGAGTTCCGGCGTTGATCACGCGTTGTTCGAACAACTATGGACCGTACCAATTTCCAGAAAAACTCATTCCTATCCTCATCACTCATGCGATGGAAAATCGGCCCCTGCCTATTTATGGTGACGGTTTGAACATCCGCGAATGGATTTTTGCCGATGAGCACTCTCGCGCCGTGTTACTGGCCCTGGAACGCGGCACGCCCGGCGAAGTCTACAATATCGGCAGCGGCGAGGAAAAAACCAATCTGGAGGTCGTGCGCGAAATCTTGCGGCTGATGGAAAAGCCGGAATCGCTTGTACAGTTCGTCCCCGACCGCCCCGGACACGATCGCCGATACTCCCTCGACTGTTCTAAAATCCGGCGCGAATGGAACTGGTCTTCGGAAGTCGGCTTCTCGGCCGGCCTTGCGGCTACAATAGAATGGTACCGGAAACACGAAGATTGGATACGCGAAGTCAAGGATGCGTCATATCGGGCTTACTTTGACCGAGTTTATACTCGTCGTGACGAAACACTAGCTATCTCAGCAACGCAGCCTCAGAACCTTCTCTCAGATACCTATAAGACACGGCCGTAACCTGTTGAGGGGCTTTGCACAAAAAATACATCGCGGGCGCTCATAGAGCGCCCCTACAGTTGCGCACCCCAAGCTGTAGGGGCGGTCTATGACCGCCCAGGATTTTTTGTGCAAAGCCCCTGTTGAGGCAATTTCAAAGCTTTCAGTGCCGACATTGTGACCGCAGACCAGAACCGTCGGGCCTGCCGCGCGTAGGCGCCTTTGGTCACCCGATCTCCAGACTGCCTCTTGTAATGCCCTTTCCAATAGTCGTATCCTTCCGGCATGATGGTATAACCCATGGTGGTATCCCCCCAATTGCGAGCGCAAAACACTTTTGTCAAGAAATTTCACATACGTCGCGGAGGAAGTCATCGCGGCTCCTCAAAATTGCAGCTTTCTATTGACACGGAGACATGCACGTGAATGATAAGCGTGCGACGGTGAGGTGTCAGGGCATCACCGTATTTTTATCCAAGCTTGATAGGTTATAGATGTATTGACGGCAGAACGGCTCTGCCGGTGCCATTTCAGTTTTTCACCGTTGAAGGATCGCGGATCGATGAGGGCATCATGTCACGTTTTCACGTGGTGTCGCCGGCGGAAGTACGACTTCGGCGATTTCTCAAGGAAAAGCCGCGTATCGGGCCGTCCCTAGTTTTCACGCTGCTTAGAGTAAGTGAGTGGGC
>QHWY01000003.1 GCA_003223875.1 Acidobacteriota bacterium
AACCGGCCGAACGGTCTCGGCCGTAAAGAACCCGCGTTTCGAGAAGATCTCGAATGCATCGCAGGTGCGCTGCTAATCGGAGCCGGATTGGGATTGGCCCGGTTGAGCCGGACGTAGAATAGACGACGAAGTGCTGTAACCCGGGCGGGCTCGCACGGTGTATCTCCCGCCGCGCACGGCGACCCGAAGCGGGTGGTATGCGTTGTCATTGATTGAAGGAGGTGGATAAAAAGACAGGGTGTACTGCGTCCGGAGATCGTTCGCAATTTTGCGAACAGCCTGCGCCAGCTCCTTATCGGATCTTGGGAAAAAAGCTTCGGCTCCAGAATCGCTCGCAAGGCGATGCAGAACATTTCGTGGATTGTCGACCTCGTGGCCATCAATCAGCGTCAGCTTGGCGCCCGACCTGCGGAAAAACGGCTCCTCATCCTTGCCAAAATACCCGATCGCATAGACCTGAAGCTTCGCGTCCCGAACCTTCCGGATAACTTCTGCCAATGGGTGAATGCTGTGTTGATCGGCGCCGTCCGAGATGATGACCAAGACTTGCCTGGGCTGATGGGCGGCCCCCGACCGGCTCAAGCCTTCGAGAACAGCATCATACAGAGAGGTTCCTCCACCCAATGTCGTGTTGCCGATGGCGGCTTCGATTTCGCGCGGATCAGACGTCAGATCTGCCGCCAGCTTTACATGGTCATCGAACGAAAGGTAGAAATACTCGCTGCCTTCACGCGCCGATTGCACAAGAGCCACAGCCGCTTCCTTGGCGCGCTCAAGCTTTGCGTTATAAGACATGCTGTCGCTTCGGTCGAGCAAAATTCCGAGCGTGATCGGCTGCTCTTCGTCCGAGAAAAATTCAATCCTCTGCGGTACGCCATCGTCGTAGATTGAAAAATTCTCTACTTTCAAACCGCGAACATCGCGACCGAGCCTATCCGTGACCTGCACCCCAACCGTCACGAGCGAAACGTCCACACGCAGGGTTTCTTGTGCGGCCACGAGAAGCAACGCTAGAACGATCCGATTCACGGCGGAGTTGATCATAGAATTTGGGTCTACAACTAAGCGAATCGTAGCACGATTGCAAAATTCGATATAATCGCCCGCAATCCCAATGGTTATTGCCTGGAGAATCCCGAAGGTTAAGGCATCCTGAGCCTGCCTACAGTAGTTTACTGACCGCTTTGATGAATTTTTCGAAGTCGCCGAGACTTTTCGTGAGTACGCCGTAAACACGCCGCCGGTCAATGTCGAGATATTCATGGACCAGCACGTTTCGGAAACCGGCCATCGAGATCAACTTCGTCGATAAAGAAGCGGAGACGACCTTGTGCTTCGTGAGTAGTTCGAATAACTGGCGGTGGTCGGCCGGGAGGCTGAGTTTCATGTCCGCGACAATATGGTTGCTGATGTCGAGCACATTTTGGATCGCTAACTGAAGATATCGCTCCGCGTTTCCGTAGATGAGCGGGTCTTTCAAGAAGTGCTCTTCGTCCGTCAATCCGCGAATCCTTCGAAGCAGCGCGACATACTCGCGGATCTTCGCGATCCGTGCCTGGATCACGTGCCGGTCAACCAATGACGCGGCCCTCGCGGACGCTCTTCTTGAGATAACGGATGTGCGTTTCAAACATCGGAATGAGATCGAGGTATCGGCTCGCCGTCTGAACCTGGAAACGGATCCGGGCGGAACTAGACCCTTCAAGCACCAATTTGCCCTGAGATAAAACTCGATGGGCAAGCAAGGGCGTGGCTTCATTCAGGATAACGACATCCACGTCCGGCCGATGCAAGGCTGCACCGAGATCCGCCATCAGTTCCAGCCGGTATTTTAAAAATCGAGATGGCTTGATCTTTGGATCTAAAAGAACGGCAACATCAACATCGCTGTCTCGCCGCATCCTTCCGGTGGCGGCGGAACCGAACACGTACGCCGCCTGGATGTCGCTACGATGCTTTAAACACCGCTTAACAGCGCGTGCGATCGACGAAACATTTGCCGGCGCCATGTTCGCATTCTATCGCGTTCATGTCCGTGAATTGCGTGACTTCAGTACACGTAATCGATCTTCGATCTCGCCGCGAGGTTGATGGTGAGGATGGGCGTCCAAAAATTCTTCATACTGTTACGAACGTGAAAACGACCGGAAGCTTAACCAAGAAATGAAATCGGGCGCAAGCAGATGATGTTGTGGGATTCTCACAATGCCTGCTAAGCTTCCCGAACCTAGGGAGGAAACCATGAGAGCTTCAATAGTCGGTGTAATGCTCGCGATAGTTGTGGCCGGCGCGAATTGCCTTGCGATCGGTGCAGCTCAAACCGCGGCGGAAGCGCTTAGCAAAACGTATCGGGTTACGCGAGCGAATGATGTGGAGTTCCAGAAGGTCGAACCGTTTAAGGTCTTCGACAACCTTTATTATGTCGGGCCGGGTTACGTCTCCGTGTGGCTGCTGACGACGCCGGAAGGCAACATCCTGTTCGATACGGCGCAGGAACCGTATGTCGATTGGGTGATCGGCAACATCCGCAAAGTGGGTGTCGATCCGAAGACGATCAAATACATCATCTTGAGCCACGGGCATCTCGATCATTTCGGTGGTGCGGCGAAGATTCAGGAAGCATCGGGCGCGCGCGTCGTCGCAGTCGAACAAGATTGGAAGATGATCGAACAGGTCGGAAGCCGTCCAGACGCAAAGGGCGGTCCGGCGCCTCGCGTACCGAAGCGGGACATGGTGGTAAAGGAAGGCGACACGCTTAGCCTCGGCGGCCAGTCGCTCAAATTTCATCAGACTCCAGGACACACACCGGGTGTCCTGACGACCGAAGGAATCACCGTCTATGATGGCCGCACTCCGTACAAAGCGATCGTGTGGGGTGGGGCGGGTTATCGAGGCGGCCTTGCCGACGCCGAAGAGTCGGTCACAAGCGCGAATAAGGTTGCGCAAATTCAGGGTGTGCAGGTGAACCTGCAAATCCATAGCTGGGCCGGCGACGATGGATACCCGGGCGGCGGCGTGCTGGAGCGCGGCATGATGCTGAAGTCGCGCAAGCCTGGCGATCCTCACCCATTTGTAGATCCGGTGACATTTGCAAAATGGGTCAAGCGAGCTCAGGATGAAGCAGCGAAGGCCATCGAGGTAGAGAAGAAAAAAGCCGCAAGGTGATATTTAGTTAGTTACTACCATGATGTCAATTCGGCATCGAAATGAACGCGGCCACGCGAACCACGGCTGGTTGGACACGTACCACACGTTTTCTTTCGATACGTACTATGACCCGCAATACATGGGGTTCCGCTCGCTGCGAGTCATCAACGAGGATCGGGTGGCACCTGGAAAAGGCTTTCCGACGCATGGTCACCGGGATATGGAGATCATCACGTACATTCTCGATGGAGCGCTCGAACACAAGGACAGTATGGGGACCGGTTCAATCATCCGCACAGGCGAAATTCAGCGCATGAGCGCGGGCACGGGTGTGAGGCACAGTGAGTTCAATGCTTCACCAACCGAGCCGGTGCATTTGCTCCAGATCTGGATAATGCCGGACGTGCTGCACATCCAGCCGAGTTATGAGCAAAAGCAAGTCGATCGCGGAAAGATGCGAGGCAATTGGCTTCTCATTGCCGCGAAGAACGTTTCCGAAAAGGCGGTCCAGATTCATCAAGACGCGAAATTGTTTGTTGCTTCCTTAGAGGATAATCAATTGCTCGAGTATGTGATCGAACCCGGCCGGCACGCGTGGTTGCAGGTTGCTCGGGGGTATTTCGAGGTCAACGGTATGCCGCTGGAAGCCGGCGATGGCGTCGCATACAGCCAGGAGCGTACTGTTCAGTTGAAAGGCAAGGGCGAAGTCCTTCTTTTTGACCTTGCATAAAGGTTGGTTTACCCTCTCCCTCTGGGAGAGGAAAGGAGTTTTCGGGATGCATAAAAGATTCGTTGCGCGGCTTGGCGTCGCCTTCCTCTTGGCCGGCGCGATGTGGCTCGCGTATTCGCAAGGTCCGCCGCAACCGGCGAAACTGGATTTGGTGAAGATCAAAGATGACCTTTACGTCATCCATAACGAGGTCGTACCCGGGAATTCGACGGCGTTGATCACCAACGAAGGCGTGGTTCTCGTCGATGACAAGTTCGAAGTCGATCACGACAACATCATCGCTCAGTTGAAGAAGGTCACCGACAAGCCCATTCGCTACGTCATCAATACCCATCATCACGGCGACCACAGCGGCGGCAATGTCAAGATGCAGCAGATGAATGCGCAAGTCGTCGCCTCCGAAGAAGCCCGCCAGAACATGGTGGACGGCAAACAACCCGGTTTGCCTACGATTGCCATCGAACATCACGCCCAGATTTATTTAAGTGGAAAGAACGCCGAACTGTATCACTTCGGACGCGCTCACACCAACGGCGACGTCGTGGTGTTGTTTCCGGCACACCGGACACTGGCGGCCGGCGACATGTTTACGTTCGGCGATGCCACTCCCCAATTGATTGATTACGCGGGCGGCGGCAGCGCCAAGGAATGGACTGGTACGCTTGATTCTGTTCTGCAACTCGACTTCGATACGGTCGTCCCCGGCCACGGGAATGTGACGACGAAGCGAGACATGGCGAAATTCCGCGACAGCACGCTCACACTCCGCAACCGCATTCACGAAATGATCGTGCAGAAGAAATCGAGGGACGACATCGCTCAGATGTTGCGGAAAGAGTTCCATTGGGAGCAATTGCACCTGGATCGCGGTCTCGATGGTGCTTTGGCCGAATTGAGATAAAGGAGGACAAATGCCGAACTTCAAACTCCGGGTTAACGGCCGCGCGACGACCGTGGAATCATGGGATCCGGCACAGCCGCTGCTGTATGTGCTCCGGAATTCGCTGGGCTTGCACGGCCCGAAATTCGGATGCGGGCTTGGCCAATGCGGAGCGTGTACGGTGTTGATCGATGGCAAAGCCACGCGTTCGTGCATCACCTCGGTGAAGCAGGCCCAGGGACATGCGATCACGACAATCGAAGGATTGGGTTCGCCTGAGAAGCCCGATCCGGTGCAGGCCGCATTCATCGCCGAACAAGCAGCTCAGTGCGGGTACTGTACCAATGGCATGATCATGACAGCGAAATCATTTCTCCGCCAAACTCCGCACCCGACAGCCGCGCAGGTCAAGCAAGGGCTCGGACGTAATCTTTGCCGGTGCGCCACATACACTCGAATTCTCGCCGCGGTTCTGCGCGCGGCCAAAGTATAGGAGGCGGCGATGAAAAGACGCGATTTCCTTCGAACAGGCAGCGCCATCATCGTGAGCTTCGCGTTCGACGGCGCTTTCTCGAGAACCATGCCGGCCCAAACTTCGGATCTCGGAAAACCGGTGGATCCTCGGGAGGTCGACAGCTTTCTTGCCATCCACCCCGACGGCTCCGTGACCATTTATACGAGCAAAGTGGATGTCGGTACCGGGCTGAGGATCGCCATCAGTCAGATGGTCGCGGAAGAGCTCGAAATTCCTGTGGCTCGAGTCACCGTTATCGAGGGCGACACCGCGATAACGCCGAATCACGGCGGAACCGGCGGCAGCACCGGCATCCCGCAGGGAGGCGTCGAACTGCGGCGAGCCGCGGCGACGGCGCGTCAGGCACTGCTAAAACTCGGCGCGCAACCCGGGGCCAACATTGGCGCGCTGCTTGGCGGAAAGCGGCTCAATCTGAAGGTAGATCCTAATGCTCCTCTGAAAGACCCGAAGACCTACACCATCGTCGGCAAGCCGATCTTGCGCCCGGACGTTCCCGATAAATGCACCGGCCGCAACGTATATGTGCAGGACCATTCGCTTCCCGGTATGCTGCACGGTCGCGTCATTCATCCGCCATCGATTGGCGCGAAGCTGATGGCCGTCGACGAGTCTTCCATTCAAAAAATTCCTGGCGCGCGTGTAGTCCGGATTCAGAATTTTCTCGGTGTCGTTGCTCCCGATGAATGGGCCGCACTTCGCGCTTCGAAAGAGCTGAAAGTCACCTGGACCGATGAACAAGGCCTGCCCGGCAGTGAAAACCTGGACCGCCACGTCCGTGAAAGCGCACCGGATCGAGACGAAACGATCGTGAATAAAGGCGATCCGGCAGCCGCATTGCCGAGCACAGCCAAACAGCTTTCGGCATTGTACGTGTGGCCGATCCAGAGTCACGCATCGCTTGGTCCATCATGCGCAGTGGCCGATGTGCGGGCGGAAGGAACAACGATTTGGAGCGCAACCCAAGGACCACACGGCATGCGAGCGAACTTCTCGCGAATATTCGGAATTCCTGAAGACAAGCTGCGCGTCATATTCCTCGACGGTTCCGGTTCGTACGGCGGTAACGGGAACGACGATGCGGCTGCCGATGCGCTGCTGCTTTCGCGGGCTGTGGGAAAACCTGTGCGCGTGCAGTGGGCGCGCGAAGACGAGCACGCGTGGGATCCCAAGGGGCCGCCGCAGGTACTTGAAATACGCGGAGGCCTCGACAATGACAATCGCATTGCCGCATGGGAAACGCATATGTGGCTGCCGATGAATATTCAGGGCAACCGGCCTCTCGTCTCCGTGGATGCTGCGGGAATCATGCAGCCGCACGGCCAAGGCGCAGGCTTGATGTCACAGAACGGCGATCCGCCATACGCCGCTACGAACGTTCGCGTGGTGGTGCACTATTTGAAGGGCACGCCATTGCGGCCGTCGAATCTACGTGCTCCGGGGAAAGTGGCGAACGTCTTCGCTGTCGAGAGTTTTACGGACGAACTTGCGGCGGCTGCGGGCATCGACGCCGTCGAATTCCGCCTCGGCGGGCTGACCGATCCGCGCGCTCTTGATGTGATCAAGCGCGCTGCGGAAATGATCGGATGGGAAGGGCGGCCCTCGCCCAATCGCCGCACCAACGGCAACGTGCTCACCGGACGCGGATTCGCATATGCCCGGTACAAACAAGCCGAGAACTATGTTGCGATTGCGATGGAAGTCGCCGTCGATCGCACCACCGGCAAGATCAATGTGCGCCGCATCGCGTGCGTGCACGACGGCGGTCTGATCGTGAATCCCGACGGATTGAGGAATCAAATCGAAGGCTCAATCCTGCAAACGCTCGGCCGAGCGCTGCATGAGGAAGTGAAATTCGATAAATCGCACGTGACGAGCGTGGATTGGGCCAGCTATCCGATCTTGAGTTTCCCGGAAGTGCCATCTCTCGATGTCGCGCTCATCGACAGACCGTCGCTTCCGCCCCTCGGCGCCGGCGAAGCCTCGACCGCGCCAGTGGCGGCCGCCCTGGCGAACGCAGTCTTCGATGCCACCGGCGTGAGGCTGCGACGCGTGCCACTCCGGCTCGAGGCTCCGTTGAAAGCGTAAAAGGAAATTCGGGGTCAGACGGGTGAATTCCCTATTTTACGATCAAGAATTCGTTGAAGGAAAATAGGGAATTCACCCGTCTGACCCCGAATTTCCTCGCCTTTTTGTGGCTAGATACCTGTGAGATATGGGAACCACACTTACACTTGTTGTGCTGGGAGTCTCGGACTTGGCGAAATCTGTTGCGTTCTATCGAGATCAGGCGGGTTTCGATCTGCAGAACCGGATGGAAGGTCTCGCCTTTTTCGCCGCCGGGGGAGTTACCCTCATGCTGAACGCGAATCTTCGGCGGCCCCAGGGTTCGCTTGCGGGCGCGACGGAAATAGTGGTGGCTGCGGAGAGCGTGAGTTCCAGATTTAGCGAACTGAAGGAGCGCGGCTGCACCTTTATTAATGAACCACGGGAGGTCACGCCCGGCTCCTGGGCTGCGACGTTCACGGATCCGGACGGCCATTGGCTGACGCTGTTCGGACCGAAGTAAACGTTGGTATGGCCTTATCTTTTGATGAACTGTTGCGAGCGATATTAACGAGCCGCGTGTATGAAGTCGCGCGAGAAACATCGCTCGATCTTGCCCCGAGACTTTCACAGCGTGTCGATAACACGGTCTGGTTGAAACGCGAGGATCAGCAGCCTGTTTTCAGTTTCAAGATCCGGGGGGCCTATAACCGAATCGCGCGGCTCTCACAATCCGAGCGCGCAGCTGGCGTGATCACGGCAAGCGCGGGCAATCACGCGCAAGGTGTCGCTCTTTCCGCGAAGCATCTAGGAATACACGCCGTTATCGTGATGCCCAAAACCACACCTGATATCAAAGTGGAAGCGGTCGAGGCGCTCGATGCGGAGGTTGTCCTTGTGGGCGATCACTATTCGGAGGCGCAGCTTCATTGTGATTACCTTGCAAAGGACCGTGGGCTCACGTTCGTGCATCCTTTTGATGATCCGCTGGTGATTGCCGGTCAAGGCACGATCGCGGACGAAATCGTGCGGCAGCATCCGAGCGACCTGGCAGCCATCTTCGTGCCCATCGGAGGCGGCGGGCTTATTGCCGGCATCGGAGCTTATGTGAAATCCGTCATGCCGGAGGTTCGCGTGATCGGCGTTGAGCCGGTCGATTCGGATGCGATGAATCGCGCCCTCAAGGCCGGACATCCGCTCAGCCTCGAAAATCCGGGTTTGTTTGCCGACGGTGTCGCCGTGCGGCAGGTCGGCACCTACACGTTTCCTATTGTTCAAGCAACCGTCGAGCAAATCGTCACGGTGAATAACGACGAGATTTGCGGAGCAATCAAAGATATCTTCGACGATACACGCACCATAGTCGAACCGGCCGGAGCCCTCGCGGTTGCCGGTCTCAAAGCGTACCTCGAGCGTACCGGTGAACGAGGCAAACACTTCGTCGCAATTTTGAGTGGTGCGAACATGAACTTCGACCGGCTGCGATTTGTTGCCGAGCGCGCGGAACTCGGCGAATCGAGAGAAGCGTTGTTTGCCGTCACCATTCCGGAACGGCCCGGCTCGTTCCGGCAATTTTGCGCGGCGCTCGGCAGGCGCGTGATTACCGAATTCAATTATCGTCTGAATGATCGGCAGCGCGCTGATGTGTTCGTGGGACTGAGCGTCGGCAGCCGTGAAGACGCCGCCCAGGTCAAGGCCGGACTTCTTCGGCAGGGTTATGAGGCAACAGACCTCTCGGATAACGAATTAGCAAAACTTCATGTGCGGTACATGGTGGGAGGCCACGCCCGTGGTGTCAAACGCGAACGGCTTTGCCGTTTCGAATTTCCCGAACGGCCCGGCGCCCTGCTCCAGTTCCTGGATACTCTGGGCGGCCGCTGGAACATTTCGCTCTTCCACTACAGGAATCACGGTTCGGACTTCGGTCGAGTCTTAGCTGCGCTGGAGGTGCCGCCCGATGAAGATCAGGCGTTTGAAGGTTTTCTTAAGGACCTAGGCTACCGCTTCCAGTTCGAAGACGATAACGACGCCTATAACCGTTTTCTTCAGCCGACGAGGGAAAGCTAACGTATTCCCCTCCTCGCAGAGGAGGGGAATACGTGGGGCGCCGGGGTGGTCAGTTCGGCTGAAACGTCTTCGGGCCGTCTCATTTCGAGGGCTGCGGCTCTTCCTTTTTCTCTTCTTTCTTCTTTTCGTCGGACGTGTCCCCGCTCATCGCGCCTTTGAAATCCCGAATGGCCTTTCCGAGGCCGGCACCAAGATCCGGCAATTTTTTCGGGCCGAAAATGAGCAAGGCGATAATGCCGATAATAATCAGCTCGGGAAGTCCTAGTTGACCCATGCGGTCTCCTTGAAGACCTACACTATCACCTCCTACCATCTTCGACGAGGCAATTCACAAGTCTTTTGTGATTTTTTGTGCCTTTTTGTGGCTAATTCCCCCCACAAACTTCGGGATGATGTCGCGGCCGTAGATTTCGAGTGTCTCCTCCTCCTCGCCGCACATTAAATAGATGTTGAATTGAGTGACGCCTACAGAGCGCAATTGTTCGAGTTTTCGAATGTGCTCTGGGACACTCCCCACAATACAGAATCGGTCGACAACGTCGTCGGACACAAAGTCCGCATTGCTGCTGCCGACTTCGGCATGATGGAGGTAGTTGTAACCCGTACGATCCCGTATATAAGAGGTTAGTTCGGGAGGCAGTTCTTCCGGCCTGTACCGTGACACAAGATCCACCACGTGATTGGAAACGAGTGCCGGAAACCATCGCACGCGCTCGCGAGCCGTATTTTTATCGTTGGACACCCATACAGCGGTTGCGCTCATCACTTTTATCTTAGAGAAGTCCCGACCTGCCTCTTCCGCTCCTTTTTTCACGAAACCGAGGCACCACTTGATGAGATCAGGATCGGAGAATTGGAGAATGACGCCGTCGCCGATGCGGCCTGCGCAACGCAGGGCTTTAGGTCCGTAAGCGGCCACCCAAACGGGAGGCACGCCGCCATCGGCCCACGTCATTTGTATCGGATGATCTTCGTAGGTGATTTGTTTCCCGCTATTGAGATCACGAATGACCTGCACGGCCTCTTCAAGAGTTTCCAGTGTCGCCGGCTTCTTACCCATGACGCGGCGCGAACTGTCGCCGCGGCCGATACCGCAGTCCATTCTGCCGCCGGAGATACGATTCAGCGTCGCCAACAGGCTCGCGGTGACTGTGGGATCCCGGACGATAGGATTCGTGACGCACGTACCGAAACGCATATGCCTGGTATTGGCGACCATAAGCGTGAGTAGCGGATAGGGCTCCTGCCATAAAAGGTGGGAGTCAAAGATCCAACCGTAAACGAATCCCGCGTCTTCCGCCTGGCGCGTCAGCGCGACGGCTCGTTCCGGAGCCATATCCGGCTTCAACGTGAACGCAAACTCGAACATTACATCTCCTTAAGCGGTCGGGCCCACCGGCCAGCCGTAGTTGGTACACCGCCTTCGGCGGCCTCTTTGAATGGCATTGGCCGGTCCCCCCACGCCGTCACTCCTTCACGAGGTCACCATACGATTCTGGCCGGCGGTCGCGGAAGAATTGCCACACATTGCGCACCTCCTGAATCTCATCGAGATTCAGATCGGCAATAACGACCTCTTCCTTTTCCCTTGATCCTTCCGCAATGATTTTCCCGCGCGGCGTGCAGAAATAACTCTGGCCGTAAAATTCTCCAATATCCCACGGGTATTCGTGACCGACACGGTTGATCGCGCCGACGAAATATCCGTTGGCCACAGCCTGTGCGGGCTGCTCGAGCTTCCACAGATATTCACTCAAACCTGCAACTGTTGCCGAGGGGTTGAAGACGATTTCGGCTCCATTGAGACCCAGGGCCCGCGCGCCTTCGGGAAAGTGGCGATCGTAGCAGATGTAGACTCCGATATCTGCGAATTGGGTCTTGAAGATCGGATAGCCGAGGTTGCCGGGTTTGAAATAAAACTTTTCCCAGAAACCCGGCGCACAATGCGGGATGTGGTGCTTCCGATATTTGCCGAGATACTTACCATCGGCATCGATAACCGCCGCAGTGTTGTAGTAAACACCTTTGAGGTCTTCTTCGTAAATCGGAACGATGATGGCCATGCCGTGCTTCTTGGCGATTTCTCTCATGAGCTGGACCGTGGGTCCGTCGGGAATCTTTTCGACCATGCCATACCAGCGGGGCGACTGCTCGGCGCAGAAGTACGGGCCGGTGAAGATTTCCTGCATGCACAAGATCTTTGCTCCCTTTCGAGCTGCATCGTCAATCAGCTTGAGATGCTTTTCGATCGCTTCGCGCTTGATCTTCTCCAGCGGTTCCTCTGCGGGCGTGGAGCACGCGGCCTGAATCAATGCACATCTAACTATTCGAGACATGGAAGTTCTCCTAAAATATTCCTCTCCTCGCAGAGGGGTGGATGCGCCGAGCGCAGCGGAGGCGCAGACGGGGTGGTCAGATCGGCGCTACCGTTCGCCAAACTGACCACCCCGGCGCTATGCGCCTCCCCTCCTCTGCGAGGAGGGGAATAACACCCAATACAAAACAAATCCCAATCCGAACGTTACGAACCACGCGTAAGTGTACAGCGTGTCAAAGAAGCCAGGCATCGCAACCTGGCCGCCGGGTGTAGTTGCCGCGCGAAGGAAGCCGGGAACGACGGGAGCAACAGCAATGACCAGCGTGGAAATGGAGCGCCAGTTGATACCGCCGGAATACGAATAGTCGCCGTTCGGGTCAAACAGGCCGGCAAGATCCAGATGTTGCTTTCGCAGTATCCAATAATCACAGATGAGAATACCGGCAATGGCGCCCATCAATCCGGAGTAGCCGACCAGCCAGGTGAAAATATACGCGCCCATCGATTCCATGAGCTTCCACGGCATCATCAATACACCAATAACGGCCGTGATCAAGCCGCCTTTGACATACGAAATGAGGCGGGGATTCAAATTCGAAAAATCGTTGGATGGCGAAACAACGTTGGCAGCCATATTCGTCGTCAACTGCGCCGCAAAGATCACGGCAGTCGCGAAGGCAATCACGGCGGCGTTGTCGAATTTCGACATCAAATCGACTGGATTCGGAATCGCTTCGCCATAAATGAGCAAGGTCGCGCTAGTCACCGCGACGCCGATAAAGGCAAACGCCGTCATTGTCGGAGGCAAACCGATCGCCTGGCCTATCATTTGCGACCGCTGCGATCGGGCATAGCGGGTAAAGTCGGGAATATTTAGGCTCAGAGTGGCCCAATACCCGACGGATGCTGTCACAGCTCCGGGAAAAATGAACCAGAAGGCATTGTGCTGCTTTTGCAATGCAGCCGATCGAGTGAGGACGCGCCCAAGGCCGCCGGCTTTCCAGGAAGCCCACGCCAAAAGCGCAGCTCCTCCGCCCAGCAGCAAAGGTGCCGACCACGTTTCCAGGTATTTGATGCCTTCGACACCGCGAACGATGATGAAGACCTGTATTGCCCAAAACAGAAAAAATGCTAACCAGAGGTGGCCCCCCAAGCCGGTCCACCCTGTCCACATCACGCCCAATAACACGTCGAGAGCCTGACCGCCGATCCAGGTCTGGATTCCAAACCAACCGCACGCGACAATCGCCCGCAGAATCGCGGGCACATTTGCGCCTTTGGTCCCAAATGAGGCGCGGCACAATACAGGAAACGACACACCGTACTTGGTGCCCGCGTGCGCATTCAGGATCATGGGGACAAGCACGATGGTATTTCCGAGCAGAATGGTGATCATCGCCTGCCACCAGTTCATGCCCGCTTCGATGAATCCGCCGGCCAGCGTGTAGGTCGTAATCACCACGCTCATGCCGATCCAGAGTGCCGCGATGTTCCACGTCGACCATGTTCGCTCGCGGATGGTGGTCGGGGCGAGGTCGCGATTCCAAAGCGGGCTGGACGATACGTCGCGGTCCAGCTCCACGAAGTCTTCGGCCGGCACCGCATTCGTCCGTGCGGTCACGCCGTGCCTCTGCGAAGGAATTGTCCGTCTCCACGTTTACCTTTGAATTCCCCATGTTCAACGACGATATTTCCGCGAGAGAGCACGGTTTCGACCGTCCCACGAACCCTCCGGCCTTCATACGCGCTGTAGTCCACACGCATATGATGGGTTTTTGCGCTGATCGTCTGTTCTTTGCTCGGGTCAAAGATCACGATGTCCGCATCGGAACCAACCGCAATCGTGCCCTTTTTGGGAAAGAGTCCAAAAATCTTGGCTGCCGCGGTCGATGTCAACTCGACAAAGCGGTTCAGGTTGATTCGCCCCTGAACCACGCCTCCGTCGTAAATAAGGCTCATGCGATGCTCGACACCGGGACCACCATTCGGAATTTTGCTGAAGTCGTTCCGCCCGAGTTCCTTCTGTTCTTTGAAACAAAAAGGACAGTGGTCGGTGGAAATCACCTGGAGATCGTTTCCGCGCAATCCTTTCCAGAGCTGTTCCTGGTTGGATTTATCCCGCAGCGGCGGCGTCATAACGTACTTCGCGGCTTCGAAACCCTCCTGTTCGTAATAGCTGTAATCAAGGAACAGATACTGAGGACAGGTTTCGGCATATGCGGGCAGACCCAAATCGCGCGCCGCCTGGACTTCCTTCAGCGCGTCATAGCAGCTCAGATGGACGATATAGACCGGAGAATTTGCCATCTCGGCGATGGCGATCGCCCGGTGGACACCCTCGGCTTCCGCGCGCGTCGGACGGGTCAGCGCGTGGTATTTCGGCGCCGTTTTTCCTTCTGCGAGCGCCCGCTTCACCAGGACATCGATGACCACGCCATTTTCCGCATGCATGCAGATCAAACCGCCTGACTCAGCGGCGGCCGTCATTGCCTGGAAAATTGTCCCGTCATCGACGAGAAACATTCCCGGATATGCCATGAATAATTTGAAGCTCGATACACCCTGCTGGACGAGGTTCTTGATCTCCGGCAAGCGATGATTCGGCAGGTCCGTCAAGATCATATGGAAGCCGTAGTCGATCGCCGCCTTCCCTTGCGCTTTCGAAAACCAAACATCCAATGCCTGGTTCAAAGATTGGCCACGATATTGCACAGCGAAGTCGATGATTGTTGTGGTACCACCGAAGGCGGCGGCACGCGTTCCGGTTTCGAAATCGTCGGAAGAGGAGGTGCCGCCGAAAGGTAGGTCCATATGCGTGTGAGGATCGATTCCTCCGGGAATGACAAGTTTCCCCGTAGCATTGATAGTCTTGTCGAGCGCACCGGCGATCTTTTCCAAGTCCTTTCCTATGAGCACGACCGTGGAGCCTTCCACGAGAATATCGGCCGTGTACGAGTCGACCGCCGTCACAACATGTCCGTTCCGTATGAGGGTTTTCATCGCGGCAAATATAGCAGGAAATTCGGGGTCAGACGGGTGAATTCCCTATTTTCAACCAACGAGTTTCTCCTTTTGAAAATAGGGAATTCACCCGTCTGACCCCGAATTTCCGAATTTGGTGTAGAGCTTGCAACCACCTAAGACAGACCACGACAGTGTGGAGTTCGAGGGGACAATGAAGACAGGACAAGATGTAATTCAGCCAGGGCTATATGCCTCGGAGTGTTGCGGAGAGGAAGTCGCGCTCGATAAAGATGCCAGCTTCCCCCGATGCCTCAAGTGTAAGGGCCTTTCTGAGTGGGAATTGGTAGATCTACCCCGACGATCGGCAGCCTAGTGTTGCGTTTCATGAAACGCAACACTAACCAAGCCGCATATATGGCGTTCGGACGACGGCCGTGCGCAGTCACACATGAACTTTTGTCAACGAAGTTGTATGCTCCAGATGAGAGTTCAACAGAATCACCCGAAATTCAGCCATAAGCGAACTTTTTCATTTATCCTGCGCTGCATATTACTTAGGATAGTCTCGCGACGGGGGTTAAAGTCGGCGAGAGAATGGGCCACACCATCTTTATTTTGGGGACGGATCCCCAACAATGTAAGGAACTTCGTGAAATCCTTCAAGAACGCATCAGCGATAATATCGTGACGGCCCACCGTGAAGATAACCTCCCTAATATCAAGGAGTCCGACACGGTCATCATCACTTCCGAGGAAAAGAATACCGGAATCTTGTACCGGCGTCTGCTCAACAAGCTCGAGGAACAAATCCATCGGGGTGAACTACTTAGTGATTTGATCCGGCTTTTTTCTTCGTCGATTCAAATAGACGAGTTGCTGGATCGTGTTGTTTCGAAATCGACGGATGTATTGGGCGATACCGCATGTGTGGTCTTATCCGGTGACGAGGGGCAAATCCGGCTGGAGTCCGCGTTCTCTAAGAATCCCGGGCGACTGGTCAAGATGTTGGTCTCAATGGTCAACCTCCGCGGCCTGGCTTCAGGCGAGCTGCTCTCCGAGTTTCTGACTCGCCGGCAAGCGGTGGTCATTTCTAATCTGCAAGCGGCCAATGTTCCACCGGAGCTGAAATCGTTGGTGGAAAAATTTTCGCTGGTGTCCGTGCTTGCCGTTCCGATCCAAACGAAAGACATCGTGCTTGGGGCATTTGTCTCACTGGGATCGGATTCGAGGAACTTCAACGAGGACGATGTAGCGACAGCCTCCGCTTTGGCAGACTTCACAGCCATCGCGCTGGAAAACGCCGGACTGTTTGCCGAACTTCAGAGAACCGCTATCACGGATTCACTCACAGGCGCATATAACACTCGTTTTTTTCATGAAGTGCTGGGACGCGAAACCGCCCGTGCCGAGCGATACACCACGCCCTTGTCGCTGCTCATGATCGATATCGACAGCTTCAAGGTAGTGAATGACACTTTCGGACATGTCGTCGGGAACAAAGTTCTGTCCCAAATTACGAATGTAGTCAAGCAGTCTATTCGACACACAGACTTCGTGTTTCGCTGTGGCGGTGATGAATTTGGCGTCGTACTGCCCGGCACGAACCTCGAAGGTGCAATGCACGCCGCAGAAAAAATTCTCCAAAAAGTGGAGAGTGCCGATATTCTCACGTCCCTTGGGTATACTGCGGGTCCCGTGACGGTGAGTATTGGACTTTCCGAGTACCATCGCGGAAGCCATTTCGAAACGCTCGTCGAAAAATTGTGCAAGGGCTTTTCAGGCCTAAACCCCTTGACACTCTTAGGTTTTGCGCGACTATAGTTGACTCCGCATTTGGTCCTCTCGGCCCACCCGTCATAGGCCTCGGTGTTCGCAGCCTCTAAGCGCCAGAGTAGGTGTTCCCGGTAATGAAAGTCCGGCAACCATCAAACGCGTTTTTAGCATCATGGAGCCGCTGTTATATGTGTGCCTCGCCATGGTGGTGTTGACTGTGGGTCGAATCAAGATCGTCGAGGTGGGGTTCGGCCGAAGGTTGAAAGTCTTCAACTTTGCGGTGATCGATAACCGGAATGTCGATCCGGGGCGCCACTCCGAGCAGCTCAATCACACCTTGCAGGTTCGAGGATTCGAAGCCAAAGACGCGATCATCGCCGCCGGCGGCGGCAATGCCGAGCACTCAGAAAATCAAACGTGTTGGTGTGTACGTGTTGGTCGGGGCTGCGGTGGCTTCGTCGGCAGGTTACACGGCGAACTTTTTGATGAACCGCGGCGCAAGAAATCCGAGAACGGTTTTGATCGAGGCGCCGGCGATTCCAGCAGAATCCGATAATGCGGCCGCGCAAGATCCCGGAAACGATCCCCCGCCTGCAAAAGCACCATACAAGCGATGTTCGTTGATGAGATCGGGGACAGGAAGAACGATCATGGGGAACCAAAGGACAAAGAAGGAGAGAATTCCGAAACCTGCAAGCCAGTTCCACTTTAGAAGCCATAGACCGAGTCCTGCGACTGCCAACACAAGTATCCATTCGAGGATCACAAACCCAAGTTACTTCGTTTACCGGTTGAAAATCGCAGTAGAGGAACTGCTACCGCGGCCACGTGACCAATGGGAAATACATCGTCAGAACCGGTCCTTGGGTCAGCAGGTATTTGTCCCAGCGAATCCAACCCAAGGTCAGATATCCAGTACTGATAGAGGTCTTCGTTGCTGGGATCACCAACACTAGGCCCAAAGGAACCATGTAGGCGAAGGCACGGTTGCGAATCCAACCGCGCTCAAAGAACACCAGCTCGATTAGTAGCAACCACACTGGAAGTATGACGGCGGTTTCTTTCGTGAACGCTGCCGCGATCGCAAATCCCACGACAGCAGCGATCCAGCCATTCCGCTTCGTTCTTCGGAAGCGCGCATAGGCGGCGGCCGAACAAAGCATGAACATCACGGCTTGCGATTCAAATCGCTGCGTGATGTAGGTGACTGCCTGAGTCTGAGTTGGATACACGAGAAAAAGTGGACCGGCGGCCGCTGCCACGATCGTCTGTCCGGTGATTTCACGAACCAGGCAAAACCACGCCGTCGCGGCGAGCGCATGAATGAAAACGTTGCCGAGCCGGTAGTAGAAAGGCTCTTGCCAGAGAAGCACTGAACCAACGAGAAGGAGGAACTGCCGGCTGAACCAGAACGACGCGTATCCGAGCGGCCCCGTGCTCCAGCCGGACGCGTCTTCCGCAATCTTGGTTACGTTCTGATCGTCGAGGTCAGTAGGGAGCCCAAAGTCTGGTACTGTAAATCAGCAGTGCCGCGCTAGTCGCCAAAACGAAGAATACGCGCATTGTTCAATTTCAAATTTCGGATTTTAAAATTTGAGATTTTCAGGGCTCATCGCCTTCGACACGGATCAAGATCGGATCTTCCGTAATGCACGCCAGCGACTTTATTTCGACGAGTGCCGTTTGAATATCTCGCTCGAGTGCCTTGTGCGTCATGATAACCAGTGGCACAGAGCCGCCTTGCTTGCGCCCGCGCTGAATCATCTGGGCAATGCTGATCCGGTGGCGCCCTAGGATGCCGGAAATTTGAGCCAACACGCCAGGCTGGTCGAGCGCCATGAACCGAAAGTAATACAGGCTGACGATCGACTGCATGGGTTGAAGTTTGACAGCCGCTTGTGCCATTCCATCGCCAGCAGGCAACTTTCGAGAGGGTTCGATCAATATTTGACGCGCGATATCCATAACATCGGCAACCACCGCGCTGCCGGTCGGCATTGATCCCGCTCCGCGTCCATAGAGCATGATGTCGTCGCAGGCATTGCCGACGATTTGGATGGCGTTGTATACGCCGCCGACTTTCGCGATCGGATAATCGTCGGGAACCATCGTGGGGTGAACGCGCGCTTCGGCTTGTCCGCCTTCATGCATCTTTGCGATTGCGAGCAGCTTCAGTTTGTATCCGAGCACCTTGCCGAAGTCGATATCGAGAGGACTGATCGAGGTGATGCCCTCCGTATAGATGTCCTTCAAATCGACATGTGCGCCGAAAGCGAGATTCACAAGAATCGCAAGCTTGTGTGCTGTATCGATACCGCCGACATCAAACGTCGGATCTGCCTCCGCGTAGCCGGCGCGCTGCGCTTCGGCCAGCACATCGGGGAACGAGCGCTCCTCCTCGGTCATCTTGGTCAGAATGTAGTTGGAAGTTCCGTTGATGATTCCATAGATCGAAAGGATTCGATTTGCAGCCAGAGCCTCTTTCAGAGCCTTGATGACTGGAATGCCGCCGCCAACGCTCGCCTCATAACCGATCGTGACTCCCGCTCGCCGCGCAGCCTCATAGATTTCTGATCCGTGCACGGCCAGCAGAGCCTTGTTCGCTGTAACAACGTGTTTGCCTCGAGAGATGGCGGACAATATGAACTCTCTGGCCGGTTCATAGCCGCCGATCAACTCGATAACAATGTCGATGTTCGGATCCTCGATGACCTGGGCCGGATTTGTCGTCAGCATTCCGGCTGGAATGGCGAGGCCGCGATCGCGGCCGGCGTCACGTACTGCGATCTTGCTTACCTCCACAGGAACGCCGACTCGATGGCGGATCAATTCCGCGTTTTCCCGTAAGATGCGAAACGCGCCGGTCCCAACCGTTCCCAAACCGATAATCCCTACATTAATTTTCTGTTTCATTCGCTTATCCGACATTGCCGGCGGTCATAGACCGCCGCTACAGTTAACCCCGCGTGAGGCGCTTCCACCACGGCCGTTTCTGATATTCCGATGACCACAAGATCCGGTCCGTACAGATCGATGAGCCGCGCGGCCTCCTCCGCGGAGGTGGCTCCGAGCACGGTGGTGTCGGCAGACGAAACGGACCGAACCAGCAGATCAACAATCATCTTTTCCTTATCAATGATAAGAATTGTGGCTTTTTAGCCATAGAAGCTGGCAGTATACCTAAAGATTCCCGCCGGTTCTGCCGATTCAAGTCCCATGAACTCACTGCTACAGGGCCATCCGCAGAAGAAGCAACGGTCCGTGTTCCGGCTGTCGATGATTGCCGACGAACCGGTTTATCTCCTTCTGACGATGGATGGCACCAATATCGACCCTATTGTCGATGAACTGGGCGGAGGCGGCGCCAGGATCGTATCCGCGAAATACTTCGATCACTTCTACGAAGGGCAGTTTGTTGGGCCCGCCGTCCTGGTGCTTCAGGATGAAGGCATGCCCGTCGTTTATCCTGTCGTGAAATGGAAGGAGTGGCCCGTCATTGGGGTTGAATTCATGGACATCTCGGACAAAGATCGCGAGATGATCCTCCGGTTTCTGTTCAAAATCGAGCGCCGGATGGTTCAGCGGAGTTCAAAGCCGGTTTCGGGCCGGCGGCGCCGTTGACTTCATCGGATTTTTCGAGCCGCTGGATTGCCCACTCTGCATGCGAGCGAACGTGCTCGTCCTCATGTTTTAAAAAGCGCCGTAACTTTGGCAACAATTTTCGTACGCCGGAGTTGCCGGCGACGACCATCAGATTTCGAAGCAGTCCTTTGATCTTGGCGCGCTTCGCGGCAGTACCGCGCGTCATGGTCTGCCATTCGTCTTGGTTTAGATCGAGCAGTTGATCAATCGTCGGCCAAAAAAGACCGTGCCTTGGTTCGAAGGCAGGATTCGAAGAATACGGCGCCTTGCGATTCCAAGGACAGACATCCTGGCAGATATCGCAACCGAAGAGATGATGACCGATGCCGGCTCGATCCTCCTCCGGAATCTCGGCGCGCAATTCGATGGTTGTGTACGCAATGCACTTCCGGCTGTCGAGAACATACGGTTCGAGAATGGCGCCCGTGGGACAGGCATCGATGCAGCGCGTGCAGGTTCCGCAGCGGTCCGCAACAGGGGTGTCGTAGGGCAACTCGAGATCGGTAACGATACAACCAAGAAAGAGCCAGGAGCCAGTTTTTTGATTGATGATGCATGTATTCTTTCCGAACCAACCCACGCCCGCATACTTCGCATAGACGCGTTCGAGCAGCGGGCCCGTATCGACATATGCTTTCGTCCGCTGCGGCGAATTCTGCTCGATCCATGCTGCCAGGTCCTGCAGCTTCCTTTTGACCGTGTCGTGATAGTCCTCACCCCATGCGTATCGTGAGACCCACACCCTTTCCGGCTCGTACTGCGTATACGGACGCGAGCTGTTGTAATTCATCGCACAGACAATGACGGACCGGGCTCCGGGCAAAATCGATGCCGGCTCCATTTTGGCGGCCTTCTGCCGTTCCAAATATTGCATCTCGCCGGCATATCCGCTTTCGAGCCATTTCGGATAAAACACAGCTTCGGGGAAGGGGCCGAGCGGAGAGACACCGACAAGATCAAAACCGAGATCCTTTGCCTTTTGTTTGAGGTCTTCGGGCGTCATTTCGGCTTGAAGGCAAGCATTTCTTCCACCGGCTTCGCATTCAGCACAGAATCCTTTTCGATCCAGCCTCTCTGGGCCGTGGCCACTCCGTAGGGAAGGTTCAGCATGTCGTCATAACTATGGGAATCCGTGCTAATAATGACGTGAACGCCCATCTCGCGCGCCTTCCGGCAATGAACATCATTCAGATCGAGGCGGTGAAAATTTGAATTTACTTCGAGGCATGTTCGTGTGCGCGCGGCTTCCTTCATCACTTCATCCAAATCGAGGTCGTAAGGATCGCGATCGCCAAGCAGCCGTCCCGTGGGGTGTCCGATGACGCGTACATAAGGATTTTGCATCGCGCGGACAACGCGTGCAGTTAAGGTTGCACGATCTTGTTTGAAGCCGCTGTGAAGGGAGGCAACGACGAAGTCGAGCTTCGCGAGCAGCTCGTCGGAATAGTCCAGCGTGCCGTCCTGACGGATATCGACCTCGGTTCCCGCGAGCACGCGAATGTCGGGATATTTCGCGTCAAGCGCGCGGCATTCCTCGGTGTGCTTCATGAGATCCTTATCGGAAAGTCCGCCGGCAACACCGAGGGATTTCGAATGGTCGGTCAACGCAATGTATTTGTAACCGCGCTTGCGCGAGGCCTCCACCATTTCTTCCGCAGAATATTTGCCGTCCGACCACGTCGTATGCATGTGAAGATCGCCGCGAATATCTTCGGGCTGGACGATGTTGGGCAGATTGCCCTCGGCTGCGGCTTCGATTTCGCCCCAATCCTCGCGCAGCACCGGCGGGATGTAGGGCAGTCCGAGCTTTTCAAAGATCTCCTCTTCTTCCGTCCCCGCAAGGCGCTTCTCACTCGCGTCGAATAATCCGTACTCATTCAGCTTGAGTCCTTGTTTGATCGCCCGCTCACGCATCCGGATGTTGTGCGCTTTGGAGCCGGTAAAATAGTGCATGGCAGCACCCCAGCTTTGCGGATCCACGACGCGCAAATCCACCTGTAGGTCGTCCTGGATGCGGACTGAGGCCTTCGTTCCACCCTGCGCGAGAACGGATTGAACGTATGGCATCGTGAGAAATGCCTGAATTGTCTGTGCCGGATCTTTCGATGCGGCAAGAATGTCGACGTCGTGAACAATCTCTTTCATTCGGCGCAGGCTGCCCGCGTATGCGACACGCTCGGCGCACCCTTCGAGATACTTACAAAGCTCTCTCGCAAGCGGGACCGCGCGGCCCAACAAATAATTTCCTTTTCGTCGGCGATACAGCCCGATTCCGCGGAGGATGTTATCGACGGTCTTTTGCTTGAATCCTGGAACGCCCATAAGCTTGTCGGTCTTGCAGATCGCTTCGAGATCTTCGATCGTTTCGATGCGAAATCGATCGTAGATTTCCTTCGCCGTCTTCGGGCCGACACTCGGAATCTCGACGATCTTCGCCAGTCCCAGCGGGACTTCCTTCTTCAGTTGTTCATGAAATTCGATGGTGCCCGTTCGAAGATACTCATCGATTTTGCTCGCCAGGTCGCCGCCGATACCCGGAATGTCATGCAGCCCTCCTTGTTGTGATAGCGTCTCGATGTTGTCGGCAAGACCTTCGATGTTGAGCGCCGCCCGACGATATGCGCGCACCCGAAAGGGATTTGCTCCCTGAATTTCGAGCAGGTCGGCGATTTGATTGAAGGCGAAGGCAATCTCGAAATTGCGCATATGGGGATTTCAAAAGTATACGCAAGATTATAGCAACCTTCGGATTTCTCCCGAGATGGCAGTGACGCGCATTCCGTCGCAGGCGTCCATGGTGCAGGCCTGTACTTTGGACTCGCATGAGCCGTCGCGGACGGTTACCGTACAGTTGTTGCAGCTACCATTCCAACAAAACCGGCCGTAAGGGATTGTGTCGGGTGCGGCGAATTGAAGGCCGCGCAAAAGCGTATTCCGCTCGGGCATTTCGATCTGACGGCCCATCACTTCCACGCGCAGCAGCTTTTGATAATCGCCGAACAAGTTCCCGTCCATCGTCTTCTTTATCGGCGAGATTGCGGGAAAGCTTTACACTGTTTTGAATGAGGCGTCTAAAAGGTTAGGGATTTGCCCTGTATTTAACCTGGGGGAGTTTATGGAAACACTTTTAATGGTTGCCGTGGTTGTCATCGCCTTGGCGGTGGTCGCTCAGGCGGGAGTGCTTCTGGCCATGTATCTTTTGGCGCGGAGGGTTACCGGCAAGCTCGAGCTTCTGATGGACGAGAGCCGGAAGCTGATTGCGCCTCTGGAATCCATCACGAACAGTCTCAAAGCCGTTGCCGATGACCTAGGCCGCACTGCGCAAATCGCGAGGGAACAGGTGTTGCGTGTTCAAAGTATCGTCAACGAAACACGCGAAAACATCCGAACGCAACTCCACGATGTACGCGAACGCGTTCTCGACACGGTCGACGAGGCGCGCGAAACCGTGATGCGTCCGGTCCGCCACTATTCGGCAATCGCGCTTGCTTTCGCTGAAGGCGTGCGAACTTTTTTTGGGGGAGATAGGCGGCAGCAAGGCAAGTCTGGCGACGAGCGTCCCGCTGCCTAAATCCAACATCCACTCGAATCAGAGCCGCTAGACCGTCACTTGCGGCTCTCAGTGTTCCGGCGCGGCCCTTCCCGCATTTCATCCTCGCATGCTATATTTCAATTCTTCCGCATCAAAGGGCCGTTAGCTCAATTGGCAGAGCAACTGACTCTTAATCAGTAGGTTGGAGGTTCGATTCCTCCACGGCTCATTTAGTTCATACGAAAGAGCTTCGTTCAATTTTCGGGACTGTGCTGGATGTAGCTGGAAGGGGCATTGACAGCAACGCTGACAGCAACCGGCCCGGAATTCGGCTCGCCGGACGCCTTCTCAGCCTCGTTCGTCGTGCCATCGGTGAGCAGCCGGTTCATACTGTCGGCGGCAGCCCGCAAGGTGGGCGTTAGAACCTTCGTGTACGTGTTCATCGTGAGTGTGATCGTCGAGTGCCCGAGAATTTCCATAATGGCCCGCGGAGAAACGCCCTGAGCTAACAACAGCGTCGCGCAGCTATGCCGGAGATCATGAAACCTTAGCTTCGGCAGTTCGGCCGCTTTCAGGGCCGCCTGGAACTGTTTCAGCACGTTGCTGGGGTCAAGGGGTGTTCCAATTGGGGTGGTAAAGACGAGAGGGCCACCTTCCCACATCTGCCAATCCTCCCCAGCTTCCAATTTCTCTTTAAGCTGACGAACGCGGTGGGCACGGAGAGCGGGAATGATGCAATCCGGCAGGGCGAGCAATCGGCGGCTTTCTTTTGTCTTCGTCTCGACGAGCTGGGCTTTGCCATCGATGCGCTGTAGGGAGAACTTGACGTGCAGTGTGCGAGCCTCCAGATCAATATCAGTCCACCGCAGACCGAACGCCTCACCTTCCCGCAAACCCAAAGCTAGAGCCACGGTATAGAGCGCTTCCAGCCGACCACCTTTAATTTGCTTCAGGAAGGCGAGCGTCTGTTCAGCCGTAAAGGGGTGGATCTCCGGACGTGCGGCGCGCGGAGGGTCCACAAGCAACGCGACATTCCGCGCAACGTGACCCCATTTCAGGGCCTGCCCCAAAGCCTTTCGAAGTACCGCGCGGATGTACTGGACGGTACGCGCCGAGAGCGGCTTTTCATCCTCGCCACCGGATGCGTGTCTCCGATTCAAGAAGAGCTGCACTTGGTGTGGCGATAACTTCGCGAGGGAGATGTGCCCCAGGTCCGGCTTTAAGTACAGCCGCACAATTTGGGAATAGCTGTCATACGTTTTCGGTCGGACGGAAGTCTTCACGCAGTCCTGGAGCCATCGGTCTAGGAAATCACCTACAGTCAGACGCTCCGACACGATCGGCAGCCCTTTCTTCAAATTGCTGAGTGCGTCAGTCACCTTATCGGCAACAGCCTCACGCGTCGTCGCGTAGTAATACTTCCGTTTCAGCTTCCCATTTTCGTAACCCAAGCTGACGGCGCCGACCCAGCGGTCGTCAGATTGACGCTGATGAATGCTGCCTTCATTTTGTCCGCGCTTTGCGTGTTTCTTTCGCTTTCCCATATTGAATCCCCTTTTGCGATTTTTCCCGGTAACGCTCGACACGACGGCGGACGGGAACGCCGCGCGCGTGACACTCTAAACAGTAGTTCTCCTGACCCGATTTCGGCCGCCTCTTGGCGCGCAGATACGGCTGACCGCACCCGGAACACGTAGCGAAATCACCTTGTCCGCTAACCGCGACCATCAACTCGATTCCTAAGGCCCCAAACAGCGAGCCGGTATATGGAGAGCCAAAATTGAGTTGGAGAGCGCTTACGTCCTTCTCCCACAACAACGCTGGTCGCACGTCTCCGAGCCACAGCCACTCATTTACGAGCATCGCCAGCCGTGAGCGTTGCTTTGAGGTAGTACCGAGGAGTCCAGTCAAGACTTGCGCGCCAGGAGTTTTGTCGTCGGGAGCATCCAATTCGCAAATGGTCTGCAGCCACTGTCGCGGATCGAAAAGCGTTCCTTGGTTCAGATGACCTGCAACACCCACGATGAGACGCGCGCGTCGCGCAAACTTACGCCAGCTATCAAGCGGTTCACGACGTGCTGGGAGGCACCATTCGACGGCCCTCCGTGTGAGGAAGTCTGGCGGACGATTGTGTGTTGACGGTAGCTGATGATGTGAGCACAGCATCAACACTCCCCATCGCCGGGCATATTTCAGGATTTCCGAATCCGCGGACTCACCCAATTGAATGAAATCCAACAGCATCCGCTTCCCCGGCTCGACTTTTTTCATTCTGGCGTGCGTGTCCCAAACAATGTTCCCGCCATCAAGAGCCATCTCCACTGGTATTGGCATTTTTGCGATCGGGAATGCGCGCTCTAACCTTCCACCTTCCGACAAAAGGCCGCCGAGTTCCAGACGCTGGTTTAGTTTTGCCGTATCGCTCATGTAACTAATAAGTAACGAATAAATTATACAACTCGTGTCAATCGGTCCTGGAGAATACCCATACGCTCCGTACCATCCCGGAGTCGTAGGAGGGTAAAGGTGACCAACGGAACACTTGAACGGCTTTTACTCAGACCAGAAGAAGCACGCGAGATTCTGGGGCTGGGTCGGACGAAAATTTACGCACTAATCGCAAGTGGCGAATTGCCTGTCGTGCGCATTGGCGGCAACGTCCGAATTCCAATGGACGAGCTGCGCGCGTGGATAAAGTCAAAAACGGACAAGACCAGCGCTGGAGACCAGCCGTGAAAAGCAAACAGCCCGTCTACTTTCGCCGAGAAGACGGGCTGTCCGAAAGATTCTGTTCAACTCAAATAAGGAGCAACGCGAGCAACGATGAGCTACAGATTAACACATCCGAACCACGGGCAATTGGCACCGTGTGTCGTCGCAGCGATTGACGCGGAATTACGAAACGGTAAATACCATTCTTTAGACGCCGAGCGGCTGCGGTTTGCACGCTGGATTTTGACGGCACCGGCAGACGAGATAGACAACCTGCTTGGCGCGCTGGAGAAGTCCGGCACGTGGCAGCCCAGCGAGGAAGGGTACTAGCATGCCCGAACGTCGCACATCCGCAGCCCCGCTTGTTTGCTTTTACCTTGTCCAAAAGACTGGTACAGAACTAAAACCGGGAACCGAGCCGGGTGTGTATCACGTCACTCTTGGTGAAAACGATGAGGGGGAACCTCTTGAGCATTGGAATTGGATCTGTTCCCCTGAGTTGGAAAATCTAGGGCTGGCACGCGATGAACGCCAGACCAATTGGTCAGTTGGTCTTCGTTGGCGAGATCTCGACGGTAACGAACATCAAGAGTTCATTCCGGCCGAATGGCTGGAGGGGAGTGGCCTTCGCGTCCGTCAGTGGCTCGCGAGCCGCGGACTGCGTATCACACCGTATAAGCCGCGGTCCAATGATCCTCTAATCACATACATTCAATCTGAACGGCCCAAAGACCGGTTCCGGTGCGTGTCACGCGTCGGCTGGTACAAGAACCTTTACGTTCTCTCAGGTGGGGAAGTTTTTGGACACTCCAAGGAACAGGTGATTTTCCGGAGTCCCGGCGACGTACACAATCGCGTTCTCCATAAGGGAACCGCCGGAAGTCTTGCAGACTGGCAAGCGAATTTAGCCCGCCTTTGCGAAGGAAATACGCTGTTGCAGCAGGCTCTGTGCACAAGTTTCACCGGACCAGTTCTCAGGATGGTCGGCCAGAGCAGCTTCGGGCGAAACTACGTCGGCCCCACGTCAACCGGTAAGACAACCCTGGGCGAAGTGGCGGCCTCAGTGTGGGGCGGTGACGGTGAGCGCCCGAACGTCGAGACTTGGCGCGCAACGCTAAACGGTCTGGAAAGCATCGCTGCCGCGCACCGTGATGGGTTTGCCGTTCTCGATGAAATGCACGATGACGAACCGAAAGCCGCAGCANGCGTCTACATGTTCTCTGAGGAACGCGGCAAAACTCGGCTAGACCGAGACTCCAATCCAATGCCGACGCGTGAAATGGTCATTGACCTACATCAGCACCGGTGAAATCGGTCTGGCCGATATCGTCGCCGAAATGGATAAGCGAGTCCATGGTGGACAAATGGTACGGCTAATTGAGCAGTCCAGTGACGCGGGTCAGGGTCAGGGTTTATTTGAGAATCTCCACGGAATGGAGTCGGCGAGCGATTTTGCAGACCATCTAAAACAAATGTCGCGCACCTATTACGGCACACCGATTCGCGAGTTCCTTCGGATCATAACCGGCGATCGGGAGCGAGTAGAGCGCAGGCTGTGCCAACTGCGCGGCCAATACGTTTCAATGTTCGGAGGTGATGTCGGCGAAGTCGTTCGCGTTGGCAGAGTCTTTGCGCTGGAAGCGGCAGTTGGGGAGTTCTGTATTCAAGCCGGAGTCTTACCTTGGCGAGAAGGCAGCGCTCTCTCTGCATTACAGGTGTGCTTTGAACGCTGGCTGGATCAGCGCGGCACCACCGGCTCCCTGGATGACGAATTAGCCGTTCGCCACATTCGAGGCTTCATCGAAGCACATCCAGATCGATTCCAGTGGCATCAAAACGAAAGTAAGGAAGGCGCCAGCTTCAAGCCCAGCGATATAAAACGCAACAGTGACATCGAGCGGCAAGCTCGCGTTCCCGTTCGTGATCGCGTCGGATTTCGCCGTCACATCGGCAATGGAGAGCATGAGTTCTGGTTTCTGCCGGAATCGTTCAAGAGCATCTGCAGCAGCCGCGGCTTCAGCCCTGATGCTGTAGCCCAGGCGCTCAAATCACGCGGTTTTCTGACGACGGAAAGAGACCACAACGCCGTCAAGAGGGCGTTACCGGACCACAGCAAACCGATTCGGGTTTATGTCGTCAATTCGAGAATTCTGGGGGACTGAACACACGCTGTCAATGTACTGGCTTAGTGATAGCGGGGAGAGCGGGGAACCGGGGGGCAAAACTATAACAAACAAGATTTTCTATGGGTTATGCCCTACTCAGGGCTCCCCGGATGGGCTGGCTTCAAGCGGGGAGCGGGATTGTGAAGCTGGCCGACGAGCGAGCGCAACACCCCCGCGCGAGCCGAGGAGCGCCAGCCTTCACGAGGCGCAGATATCTAAATCAATGCAAACGGAAGAAAAGGTAACCCAATGAAGAAAGCAACATCCGCCTGTGTGCTGCACGGGATTCTACGGCGCTTCCGAGAGGCGCATCACTTCGTCATCCGCCATCTGATGTAGTGGTGCACTGATCCAGAAACCGGCTATTACTTCTCGTTCCGCGGTACAGCGATTGCGCCTTGCATCGAGTGCGGAACCGAGCTGACGAAAAGAGTGTGGTTTCCGACAAACCGGATTCAGTTCAGGTGCGGCGATTGCGGCGCGCGGTTCACCGTGCAGCACACACTCAGACCGGTTGCCCCTGACGCGCTTCAGCAGCAATCCGGTGGGAACGGCGGCGATGACGGCGGAGACGTTGAGCGCTGTGAACACTGTGAGAGCCACTTCCGGAACATCCGGATGATTTCGGCCCGCAGCCCACGCCGATACTGAATGTCATAAGCGAGCCCGAGGCATAGGCGACAGCGATAGTCCGGCATGCGCGTGTCGTTCGACAGATACAGCCTGCCGCAGCGTCGGCCGCAACCGGGGCATAGGAACCACGCGCGCAGCCCGCCTGTGGGCAGTCCCGTTTCCAGCAACAGCGATTGCATTTTCAAGGCCCACCATTGTCCAT
>QHWY01000467.1 GCA_003223875.1 Acidobacteriota bacterium
AGGTTATTCGGGCTGGCGCCTTCGATCATCCAGGTGACGGTCTTGCCGTCTGCGCCTTTAACATCGATGTGAATCCAGGAGTGCGGATTGGTCAATTCCCATTTCACGACCGATCCTTGAACCTTGATCGGCTTGTTCTGGTCGAATTCCGCCGCAAACGCATGATGCGCCCACGCCGGCGCCGCGGCCAGAAGCAAACCAAGAGCAGTAACTACAACGACGAGCTTTGTTCTCATTGTTACCCCTTTCCTTTAAATAAATTCATTTCCCTTTCTTTGCCGCTTCTGCGTCGCCGACACGCGCTCCGCGAAGGATCGTAGTGATCATTGTGTTGCCCTCGTGGCAGGCCCACTCGTAGACAGGACCTTTTGTTTTCGTCCAGGCAATTTCCGCGGTCCACGGCTTGGCCCACGTCGCGGGATCTTCAACCGTGAATTGGTAAGTCATCACGTTGTCGGCAGTACGCGTGAAGCGTTCGATCAGATGCAGCTTTTCGCTGGATCCTCGAAATGGGGTGCGATTCGTGAAATTCGTGGTGTCGACCACCAACGTATCACCCTCCCAATGTCCTACCGAGTCCCCTTGCCACAGGCGGATATTCTGCGGAACGTGCGCACGGCCGTCGGTGGGGATGACGCGCGTGGAGTGGTCGATCTCGTGAAGCAGGCTCACGTATCCCTGTCCCTGGACAATCTGCAGCAGGTTGCCTTCGTTGGCGCCGGGCCTCATGGGGATTTGTTCCTGGCCCATCAGGATGCAACGCTCACGTAGCGGCCGGTTCTGATAGCTGTCGAATTCATGTCCCTTGTTTTTCGCGGCGATTTCGGCGTTTCTTTCTTTGGCTTGCGGCAACATGGGGGGTACGACACCTTCTGGCCCGACGATGAGGGAAGTTCGTTTTGAGGTGTACCGAAGTTTGCTGGGATCAAAACCGTACAGTTCGAGATCATAACGCACAGCGTTCGGACGGGCGGCCCCAAGCTCGCCCTCCTCGCCCACATTTCCCTCGCGAGCCTTCTTAGAGTTTTCGGCAAGTTCCTGGTCGGTATAAAACTCTTTCGCACCAAGTCCCTTCGGCCTTTCGAGAGGGGTCAACGTGTTGTCAGACCATATTCCCTGAAGGTCCGGCTTGCCATCGGGTGTGCGCGGCGGCCAGGCTTTTGCGGCGGCTGGCGGCTTCGCGGCGCCCGATTGTGCTTGTGCGATGGCGGGAACCTGCGCCAGCAGCGCCACCAGGATCGCGGCTGCGAGCGCAATAGTCAAACCAAGCGAGCGATGGCTCATATATGAGCCTCCTTTCATACCGATTTATAAATTGCTAAGGCTTCTTACTAAGCGGACCATACAACAATTCTTCGGCGAACTCCACGCACTTATATTCGAGAATCCTTGAGTTTTTTTCAACACGGCGATACAGAGGCATGCTGATCTTCCAGGGGCGGGAGAACACTTTGGAATCCTCAATCGTGGCCTCGTACATGAGGGTGTCCGCGCTGCGCGGCGTGTAGCGTTCCACCACATGCAACGCGTCGCTATGGAAATTACCGGCACGATCGAACCATGTCTGATCATTCAGGCTGGTGACGTCCACGACTAGCGTTTCGCCTTCCCAATGACCATTGGACCACCCCATCCAACTATCGCCGGGAGCCTTCGTCGCCGGACCCATATTAATGATGCGGACCGCGCCGGCATATTGGTAGGCCATCATAATATTTTGTGGCCCCTGGACGATTTGAAACGGATAGGGAAGATAGGTGCCGCGTGGCACACCTGGCAGGTAACACTTGACCTCAGGGTCGAGTTTCACCCAATTGGCTTGATTCTCTTTCTTCTTCGCAGCCGCTGCAGGTAAATAGGGAATCTCGTCGCCCTCCACGACTCCCAGACTGGGAGGCACGGAGAAAGCGGCACCCAGTGCGGCCACCGGACCCTGCGCGGCAGCATGGCCCTGGAGATCCCAATTGGCCTCATTCAAAGCCTGCCAAATACCGTTCAAGTTCGGTTTTCCATCTCCAGTCCGCGGCGCACGGTACGCCGGCGCCTGAGCAGTGGCCAGCATCCCAGCCAACAACAGGACGCCCACTGTCACACTTGCAATCACGACATTCTTAAATTCTTTCCGCATAAAACACCACACTTGCGATCACTGATCGCTCAATAGTCCGGAGATAAGTAGCTCGATCGTATATGCGAAGCTTTGCGGCGTCAAGCGTAACCGCCGCGCCTTGGGCTGAATGAAAGTTGGTGATAGGGTGGTTCCGTTTTGGAACCACGCCGGCGCGCCAGCTTCTATTATGCTGTCGCGCCACCCCTCCTAACGGCTTTGCACAAAAAATCCTGGGCGGTCATAGACCGCCCCTACAGCTTGGGGTGCGCAACTGTAGGGGCGCTCTATGAGCGCCCGCGATGTATTTTTTGTGCAAAGCCCCTCCTAACTTAGGAGGGGAGTTTTCTTACGGCTTAGCGGGTCCGCTCTCGGCTTCGGACAGGCCCAGGAAGAATTTCTTGCCGTTGGCAAACACGATGTTTCTGCCAACGGCGCGCGTGGACCCGTCTTTCGCCTGGTAGCCCTCGACTGAAATGACCGATCCCGGAGGCAGCGATTCCTTCGTCAAGCCAAGTCTGTACAGGTTGTTTGGGCTGGCGCCTTCGATCATCCAGGTGACAGTCTTGCCGTCTGCGCCTTTAACGTCGATGTGAATCCAGGAGTGCGGATTAGTTAATTCCCACTTTACGACCGATCCCTGCACTTTAATCGGTTTGTTCTGGTCGAATTCCGCCGCAAACGCGTGATGCGCCCACGCCGGAACCGTCGCCAGAAGCATGGCCAGAACAGTAACTAGAACGACTAGCGTTGTTCTCATGTGTGACCCCTTTTCCTAAATTCATTTCCCTTTCTTCGCTGCTTCCGCTTCGGCGACAC
The DNA here is from genome assembly GCA_003223875.1 of Acidobacteriota bacterium. GTDB lineage: Bacteria > Acidobacteriota > Terriglobia > 20CM-2-55-15 > 20CM-2-55-15 > 20CM-2-55-15. The sequence continues at coordinate 2,927 of QHWY01000467.1, forward strand.
GGGCGCCGCGAAGAATATTCGCGATCATGTTGTTGCCCTCATGACACGCTGACTCGTACACGGGTCCCTTTGTTTTCGTCCACGGAATTTCGGCGGTCCATGGCTTCGCCCAGGTGGTGGGATCTTCGACCGTGAATGTGTACGTCAATACGTTGTCCGCGGTGCGTGCGAAACGTTCGATGAGATGCAGCTTTTCGCTGGATCCTCGGAAATTGGTGCGATTCGTGAAATTCGTGGTGTCGATCACCAACGTGTCACCCTCCCAATGTCCTACCGAGTCCCCTCGCAACATTCGGATGTTTTGCGGAACGTGCGGACGGCCATCGGTGGGGATGAGGCGCGTGGCGTGGTCCGTTTCGTGAAGCAAAGTCACATATCCCGGCCCCTGCACAATCTGCAGGAGGTTGCCTTCATTGGCTCCGGGCAGCATCGGAATTCCCGAGCCGTTCATCACGATGCAACGCTCGCTTAACGGCCGGTTCAGATAACTGTCGAATTCGTGCCCCTTGTTTTTCGCGGCGATTTCTGCGTTTCTTTCCCTCGCCGACGGTAACATAGGGGGGATGGTGCCTTCCGGCCCAACGATAAGCGATGTACGTTTGGAGGTGTAGCGGAGTTTGCTTGGATCAAAACCGTACAATTCGAAATCATAACGCACATCGCTGCGACGAGCGGCTCCAAGATCTCCTTCCTCACCCACGTCTCCCGTGCGAGCCTTCTTGGAGAATTCGACTAATTCCTGGTCGGTATAAAACTCCTTCGCACCGAGGCCCTTCGGCCGCTGCAGAGGGGTTAACGTATTATTGGTCCATATTCCCTGCAGG
>QHWY01000255.1 GCA_003223875.1 Acidobacteriota bacterium
TAAGCGTCGACAGGAACTCGAATCCGGCTGCGATCGCACGCGTCCGCAACGACTCCAGCAGAACGTTCTCGATCTCGACACAGTTCTGTACCGTGGGCAGCACGGCCATCGCGTGCAAGTAGAATGTGTTGTTCTCGCCGAAGCGCGGATCCGACCTAACCCCTTCTTCGTCGTGGTTTTCAAGCGCGCTGCCGAGGGCATAGCCCACCAACCGTGCCGAGACGCGGTCGCGCAAGGCGATCCCGATTGCGCGAGGGTGCGCGGCCGTCGATTCGAGCGTCTCAAGCTGGAACTGCAACAGGGGCCGTCGTCTGGTCCGGAGGACTCCTGGGAGGTAGTGTCCCGTTCCGCCGTAGCGCTCCTGCTCCACGGCCAGGATTTGAAGCTTGTGCGCCTCGAAGCCGGCGGGCGTTAGATCCACGATCTCGACCGTGTCGAGCGGGATAGCCAACTTACCGACGCGGATCTCCGGCGGCGTGGTGACTTCCGAGTCCACGCGCCCTCCTACGAGGTCCTCGATCGCCAAGCGCAGGATCGATAGGGCCTCGTCGATCGCGGACGGCTCGGTGTCGTAGCGCGGATAGAAACGCAATGCGCGCTCGCCGGCGGGCAAGAGCACCAGGCCGCGGCGGAACGCGCGGTCGCGCAAGGTGTCGCACCAGTCTGCACGCATGACCTCGATGCCCAGCATGACGCCCGCACCGCGCACGTTGTTCAGGATCTCGCGGTACTCGCGCGCCAGCGCCTCGAGCCCGCTTCTTGCGCGCTCGCCGGTGCGCCGCACCTGATCGAGGTCCAACTTGTCCAGCAGTGCGAGCAGTCGTACTATGCCAACCGAGTCTCCCTCCCAAGTGGTGTTGAACTTCTTCTCCTCCTGAAAGAAGGTTGCCAACTCCTCGCTCACGAAAAGAACGCCGTTCTGGGCTTTCTTGGCCCACGTGACCACGTCGGGTGGGCACGGCAGATCGAACAGCTCGTGCGCCCATAGACGGCCCGTCATTCCCCAGCCGGTCTGCACCTCGTCGAAGACGAGCGGCACATCGTAGATGCGTGTCAGAAGTCGCAGCTTGCGCATGAAGCGCGCGCTCGCCATGCGCACGCCGCCTTCGCCCTGAATCGGCTCGACGAGCACGGCGGCGACTCGCCGCGACCGCCGGACGACCTCGGAACTCAGGTTCGCGCGTTGTGCCTGGACGAACGCGGTCAAGTCGCCGCCTGGCTGCGCTAGGAACTCGTCGAGTGCATCCATTTCGCGCCGGTAGGTGTCCCTGCTCTTCTCGGCACGCGGAATCCGGCCGGACACGAGCAGATCCCAAAGCTGTTTCAGGCTGCGCTCCTCGCGACGCGCCGTTTCCTTGGGGGAACCCGCTTCCTCGGCTGGAAAGAGGATATGCGGCCAGTCGAACGTCGGGAAGCCCAGTCGCGACTTCTTGCGGTGCGTGACGGCGAGGGCGCCCAGGGTCCGGCCGTGGAATGCACCTTCGAACGACACAATGAATCCGCCTTCGCCATCCTGCGACGTCATGACGCGATTCAGGAGCACGGACTTGATCGCGTTTTCGACCGCCTCGGCGCCGGTGTTGACGACGAAGTGGCGCGGCGTGCCGGCCGGCGCGATGCGGTTCAGTTCGGCTTTGAGGCGCAGGGACAAGACAGTCTGGTATTCGGAATGCGCGTAGCGCGACGTCACGAATGGCAGCGACTCGAGGACGGCCCGGACCACTGCCGGATCGTTCTCGCCGAAGGCGTTTGTGGCGATGAGGGCCCCCATGTCCAGGAAACGGTATGGCCGGCCGTCAGCATCGCGATCGATAACGGCGAGATACGGTCCTACGGACTCGGCGGGGTTGAAAGCTACCGGCAGTGAGAAGAACAGGGCGCGTGACGCCGCTTCAAACGCTGCATGTGAGGCTGGCAGGTAGTGTTCGACCAGCTTCTCCAACGAGCGCTCGCTGTCCCGCAGCGCCTCGGGCACGTACGCGTGCACCTCGCCGGCGTGGTATCGGGCATTGAGTTGCGCCACTTGATCGAGAGACTCCGCGACTCGCGCAACAGCAGCGTTTAATGTATTCATGATTCCGACGCCTGTTTGGTCTTCCCGTCAGGAAATCACGGCGGTATTGGTCCGGCAGGATAGGAACTGCAGAAACGCCGATATTCGTCGGATACACTTCGAAATCGATGCAGATTGCATTGAGTCGATCCTGCCGCCCCACGAGGTGCGTCTTCGCCGCATACAAGTTCCTACGATGGATTCCGTGAATTGGCGCCATTAGCGACGCATTGGCCTGTTCCCATTTGGGGGCCACCGCTGTAACGGCCTGCGATAGATCATGTCTACATCAACTCCGCAATGAAGTTCCGCACAACCTCAGGGGCAATCCTGAGGTCCCTATGAGCCAGAGGTCCTCCGTGATCGAGGATAGGTTCGGCCTGGTCAAGTGAAGGCAAGTCTGTTCTCTGAAAGAATTTCCCGATCGGAATTTCGTCGCCCCAGACGAGAGCGCGTTTCATGGCCTCGTGCCAATCGGAGGAATCGTAGGACGCATCCTGTTCGAGTTTCTTGACCCGCTCCCGGAACCAGGCGTAGGTGTTGTCGTGATTGTAAGTGACACACGGACTGAACACATCAACGAAGGAGAACCCCTTGTGCTCGAGGCCCTGCTTGATCAGGTCCGCGAGGTGTTTGGGTTCTGCGCTGAAGCCGCGTGCCACAAAAGTGGCTCCCGCCGCAAGCGCAAGCGCGATGGGATTGATCGGCTCTTCAACGTTGCCGTAAGGCATCGACTTCGTCTTCATTCCCTTGCGGCTGGTAGGAGAAGTCTGACCGGTGGTGAGACCGTAAATCTGATTATCCATCGCGACGTAAAGGAGATCGACGTTTCGCCGTATCGTGTGAATGAAATGATTTCCTCCAATGCCGAAGCCGTCTCCATCGCCGCCTGTGACGACGACATGTAGTTTGTGGTTCGCCATCTTCACGCCGGTGGCTACGGCCAACGCCCGGCCGTGCAGCGTGTGCATACCATAGGTATCGATAAATCCGGGCAGATTGGAAGAACAGCCGATGCCGCTGATCGTCACGACGTTGTAAGGCGAAATATTCATTTCAGCCAGGACCTTCTGAAGTGAGGATAAAACACCGAAGTCCCCGCAGCCGGGACACCAATCCGGATCGACCTTTCCTTTAAAGTCGGCCGCGGTAAGTGGTTTGGGTTCGAGTACAGTCGCCATATCTGCTCCTTCTATTCGCGCCGGGTCCACCCCGAGCTTTACACCATGATTTCGTGCACCGGTACTGACAATTGTGTCTCGTGGGTCTTGCGCGCTAATTGTTCTTTGACCGCTTCCACAATGTGATGCGGCATGAACGGTTCGCCGTCGTACTTGCGGATGTAGCCATTCGGAACGTAGCTGGTCTCGCTTCGGAGGTAGCGCGCGAATTGTCCGCTATAGTTGTTTTCCACGATGATGGTGTACTTCGAAGACTTCAGGATATTCAAAATGGTTTCGCCGTGCAACGGAACGAGCCATCGGATCTGGAGCTGATTTGTGGAGATACCCTCTTCGTTCAACATTTCCGCGGCTTCGCGAATCACACCTTTTGTTGAACCCCAGCCGACCAGGGTGACATCGGCAGCCGGTTGGCCGATGAGCACGGGAAGTTCGACGGCTGCTTCGATGCCGCTGATTTTTCGTTGCCGCTTTTCCATCATCGCCCGCCGTTTGGCGGGGTTCGTGAATTCATCGCTGATGAGCACGCCGTCTTCGTCGTGTTCATCGGTCGCTGCAGTATGTGTGTGCCCAGGCACGCCCGGAATCGCGCGCGGGGAGATTCCGCTTTGGGTGATTTTGTAGCGTTTGTAACCTTTGGTTCCGCTCGTGGGATCCGCGGACACGATCATCTCGCCTCGATCGATTTCGGTATCGAAGTTGATTTCTTTGGGATCCACCGACGAACGGCCTTCCGAGAGCAGCAGGTCGCCGAGAATGATTCCGGGACACTGGAAACGGTCGGCGAGGTTGTGCATTTGGGGAACAAGTTTGAAACAGTCCGCGATGTCGGTTGGCGCCGCGATCAGTCTTGGAAAGTCGCCGAACCCAGCGCCGAGCATCTGCCATAAATCTCCTTGCTCGGTTTTGGTCGGCACACCCGTGGAGGGGCCTGCCCGTTGCACGTCGATAACAACGACCGGCGTTTCCATCATGGCCGACATCCCCAGACCCTCCGTCATCAACGCAAATCCGCCTCCCGACGTCGCGCACATGGCGCGCACGCCAGCGTGAGCAGCGCCGATGGCCATGTTGATCACGCCGATCTCGTCTTCAACCTGCCGCACCATGATTCCGGCTTCGCGCGCGTGCGCGGCCATCCAGTGGAGCACACCCGTGGAAGGACTCATCGGATAGGCGCAATAAAACTTCACTCCGGCAGCCGCGCCCCCCATGGCGAGCGCGATATTGCCGGAAAGTACCGCGTATTGTCCATCGCTCATCGGAAGCGGATTCGGAAAGGGCTGGAAGTTCGCAGCGGCGTAGTCATAACCGATGCGGGCAATAGCGAGGTTTTCCGTTACAACTTTGTCACCCTTTCGCAAGAACTGTTCGGTGAGAATTTCTGCAAGAGGCTCAAAACCTACGCCCATCATCTTCAACGAGGCCGCCAGCGCCAACGTGTTTTGCTCGACCTTACTGCGGCTTCCCTTCGAGAGTTGGTTTACAGGAAGCGGGCAAAGCTGTGTGCCATTTGTATGGGAACCGGGTTTGATCGTGTCTGCATTGTAAATAACCGCGGATGCCGGCCTCATCAGACCCAAGTGCCGGTCCATAGAATCCTGGTTGAGAGGAATGAGCAGGTCGATATGATCACCGAAGCACGTCACTTCCTTAATCCCGGCGCGAATGGTAAGAAAGGTGTGGCCGCCACGAATGATCGACTGGTAGGCGTTGTAAGCATTCAGGTGGAGACCGCGCCGGGCGAAGATCTTGGCGAAGATGTCTCCAGGTGTAGCCACACCTTGACCTGCCGCTCCTCCTATCGCAACGGCGAAAGTCCGTTCCATAAATACGCTCCTTTGAACTTGATCAAAGCGGAAATGACTCCGTATGGGGCCTTCACATTACAACAGCCAAACTCGTCCGCGCGCTTCTGACGGCCTGAAGTTCTTCCACCGCGATAGGAAAAATGGTGTCGAGCTTCGTGATCTGAAGGAGATGCCGCACGTGATCAGTTGGCCGCAGCAGAATCAATCGTCCGTCTTTGCTTCGAATTGAGCTCCAGATGGTGACCAGTTGGCCTAAACCAAAGCTGTCGATATATGGCACATCGGCCAGATCCAGTACGAAATTGCGATGGTCCTCCTCCAGAAGTTCGTGAAAGTGCTTCTGCAACGCGACCTCAAGGAAGCACAATCGACCGGATACATCCACGATGACGACCCCAGATACGAGTCTTGATGTTATTGTGACAGACATTGCGTTCCCAGAGATGCGACGGTCCAAGCTTCCATAATTACGACGTCCGGCATGTTTGTTCTCCCTTTGATACAAGGTTCGAGACGCTCGCGGGGCGCCGCATTTTTCGAAAGCCGCGCGTAACGAACACTGACGAAACCGCAAATGTACCGACGCAGATCAGAACCATGGCACCCGTCCAGCCAGCATCCTTGCCTGCATTCAGCAAATTCAAGATAGCCTGCGTTCCCCAAAGTCTCATGCGCCTCTCCTAAAACTGAAAGAACCGTTCAAGTAAAAATTTGGTGACCTCTTCGCACTCCCCCCGCAGCAGCCCCCGGTTCTACTTCGACTGAAAGTATTTCTCAAACATGCTCTCCAGCGTGGCGCGGATAAGCTTCCGGTTTGGCTCGAATAGCCCGGCTGGAAATCGAGGAAGTGAAGCCTCGATTCCTTTCATGCGATCCCGAAGCATCGTTGCATAGTCTATTGCGTAATTGCGCGCAACGATGTCGGAAATCCCCTGACAATAAAGGACGGCCTCACGATTAAATTCAAGAAGGGCATTGCTAAACTCTGCGTCAAATTGACTAATCAAACTGGACCTCCCGAGTGCCCAACGGCTGGCAAACCTCATGATTTCGGCTTGGCAGGCGTGTGCAGCTTCAAATGACAACGCACATGATAGGTTTTTCCACGAACCACGACCTGTTCTTCATTCGGGGAAATCCGAATGCTGCAGTGTTCACACCACACTTTCAATTCTGTATTTCTTATTTCAGCCTTCTCTACCTTTGTCATGGGCTTTAGGCCTCGTTTTTCGCGGCCGGTTGCTTTTGAAAACGTGCAACGACCGCAGTTGTGTAATCCGCCTGGTGGCGACATCCGGCGAGCACGCAGGTCAGCACAAGTTTTCCAGCAGAAGCGGGCTCCGTTTCCCCGTCGCTGTGGTCAAGAGCGAATAAGATCGGCGCTCCACACTTCTGGCAGTGAACGCCGAGGTACCACCTTGCGTCTACTTTGGACCAATGGGAAATACGCATCAAAGCCTGTCATGCCTCCTACTTTCGACGGAAATGAAGCGGGTCACGGAGGTTTTGTAACTCGCGATAATAGTAAAGAGGAGTTGGACGCCGGCTGTTCTTGAAGCGCAGGTGTTGGAGAAAATCGATTTCCTCCGGTGTCGCGTGTCCGCTTAGAAAATCGTCCTTGAGAAATTCACGGAAACCCGGCTCTTCATCCGATGAACCGCGCCCAACTTGCTTCTCGACGAATTCAAATTTCTTCGAGCTCTCCGGAGCAATTCTGCGATTCAAAACGATTTCCAGACTGAATGAGGACAGATCGATGTCCCACGACATGATGAGCGGATCCAGGAAAGCGATGCAACTTTCAGGCGTTATGTTGAACACATCTGCATCGAGGAATTCGAGAACCGCCACACGCATTTGTTTGTAACTTCGATTGCTTTCGCGGGCTAAGATTCGAAGCCAGTTCTCGCGCTCAAGTTCCTTTTTGACCAACGCCTTGACCACGTCCATGAGTTTCTGGGTGACCAAACGTTCCAGTTCGCCAAATGGCTCCTTTTCGAAGATCGCACTAACCTCGCGCCGCCTCTCACGTTTACATTTCTGGAGAACCAGCGCTCGAACGTCCTTGAACAGCGGCAGGGGCGGATTTTGGATCTTCTTCTTGAGCTCGTGCTTCCGCTGAATATCGGCTAAGCCCGCAAGTTTGCCCGCCGGCAGTTTCAGCAATCTTCCGAGCTTGTCGTAGATATCCGTCCGCTCGGGGGCTGGAGGCGCTTTCTTTCGGTTCAAGAGTTGGGATATGTAGGACTCTGTTACGTCAGCAGCGTCGGCCAGATCTCGCTGATCCATGCCAAACTCGCTAAGTTTCTGCTGAATTAACTGGGATATATCCATCGCTCTTACTTCCTGCGTTATCGAGTTAACTAGAAGTAGTCCACATTGTACCCGATTTCCCCTGCCGGGCCCAAATTATTTACCTAAAATAGTTAAGTACGCGCGCGACCTCACCGTTGCGATTGAAAATGGCCAGAGTAGATACCGGGCATCCGGCCGTTTATTTCACCGATTGTAGGAGCGTGTGGGTAAAGGGCGCAACGTGAGCCGAATTTTATGTGTTATCGTGGCCAACAAGAATCTATGCTCTGCAGTTCGAGGAGTTTTCTATGAAGATACTGCCCATGCCAAAAATGACCCGGTTCGCCCTCATCGCGCTGATTATCACCGGCCTTGTGGCACTCCCTGCGTTGCTCCGAGGACAAGGGGCGGCGCAGGGCGCCGTGCAGCAGGTCCGACATGATCCGTCCATAGAGCTTGCGATGAAAATCACGCAGCCATTCACTTTCGCTGCGGTGGGCGACATCATCATCCGGCGACCGGTCGGAGAGGGCGAGGCCGGCTATCAGGCTCTCGTGAAAGTGATGCGGGAGGCGGACATGACCTACGCCAACATGGAGGGGCCGATCCTCGACGAGGTTAGCTTCCGCGGACCTCTTGCCGGAGGCCCTAAGAGCGTGGTTGATGAGCTGAAGCGTATGGGCGTCCGGATCATGACCACCGCGAACAATCACACCCTCGACGCTGGCCCCGAGGGGATGTTCGAGACCTATCGGCTACTGGCCGAGGCAGGCATTGTCCACGCCGGATCGGGAAAGAACCTCGCCGACGCCAGGCTGGCCCGCATCGCAGTGACCCCGAAGGGGACGGTTGCGGCCGTCGGCATGTATTCGATTGATGCGAGTTCGAACAATCGGTCGCGTTTCACCGATGCTACAGCCGACATGCCGGGGCTCAACCCGTTACACGTGACACCGTACAACGTGGTCACCGCCGAACACATGCAGGCTCTGAAAAAGATCCGCGATGCCATCTATGCCCGACGTCCGGAGGTGCGCTTTCCGGTCGCCCCGGTCGCGGCCGACGAGCCGGCGGGGAGGCTGCAACTCTTTCAAACCGCATTCGCAGTCGGTTCTAATCCTGGCGACCTCACGTACGAGATGGACCCGACCGATCTCAAAGGCATCATCACGAGCGTCCGAGTCGGCAAGCAGCTGGCGGACTTCCTCGTCGTCGCGATTCACTGCCATCAGAACTCGTTTGCGTTTCAGGCTTACAGTCAGGACCATCACACGCCGGACTTCCTGATCGAGTTGGCGCATCAGG